>QQUL01000380.1 GCA_008501565.1 Armatimonadota bacterium | reverse complement strand
GGCGTGTCAGTCTGGTCGGGGCCACGTCTTGCGAGAACAGTGGAATTGTGATCGGTGATTCTCGATGACGTTGAGGGAAAGATGACGGCGATGTCGCGTATGGCGTCCTGGGCCGTCGCAACAGCGCTGATGCTCGGTGATGTAGCGACAGCGACGAGATCCTCCAGCAGCGCATGGGTGGTTTCAAGACTCGATCTTCGCGACTGCGCGAGGTCGGCGGCGAGGAGTGCTTCATCCGTGATTGCCGCCTGGGCAACAATTGCCCGCTGGGCCTCGCTGAACGCGATGGCAGTGAGGGCGTAGAAGGCCGGAATACGAATGAGGCTCGCGGAGACAACAATCGAATCACCGACCGCAGCGGCAAGGAATACGCCCACGATCGCAAACAGCGCAGTTGGAATTGCTGCGCGGATTCCACCGCCGACCGAGGCAAGGAAGATGGATGCGATGGGGAGAAGGGTGTAGCTGCTGTCGATACCTCCGGTGAGGCTGATGGCCACGCAATAGGCGGAGACCGACCCGATCATTACGGCAACCTCTCGCCGAGGCGAGTCGGGAAAGGGAACCCTGGCGCTGAACGACAAAGCCACTCCGAAGGATGCGACAATGGCGGCCACGGTGCTCGAAGCATCGAATCGGCCGGGGATCGAAGAGCTTGCGATGGCGGTCAAGAGCGCGAGCACATGCAGCACATTTGACGCGAGTTTCAGCCGCTCGGTCCATGTTCGTATTCCTGTCACAAGCTCAGAGTACAGTCCCAACCATGGGACATCAGGGAACGAAACAGGGTGCCAGGGTGTACGTAGTGGGTGGAGGCATCGGGGCTGGCAAATCAACCGTGCTCGAGGAATTCGAGAAAGCCGGTTTTGCCGTCATCGAGGCCGACCTGATCGGACACGGCGTCTTGAAGGCATCGACACCCTCGGGACGCCAGGTGATGGCCCGATGGCCTGCTGTTGTCGCTGACGGTGAGGTGGATAGGGCGGCCCTTGCCGAAATCGTCTTCAACGATCCGCAGGCGCTCGCGGAGCTCGAGTCCATCACGCATCCAGCGATCCAAGCAGGCATCCTTGCTGCCGTTGAAGCATTCTTGGAGGATGATTCGGTGCGGGGGGCGATCATTGAGGTTCCGTTGCTACGTGTGCTACCGAGCAGCGACTGGGCGCACATCGCAGTGGTGGCGCCTGAGGACCTACGAATCAGGCGTGCCGTGGAGCGTGGATCAGACGAGGCCGACGTGAGGGCGCGCATGGTGAATCAGGAACCCGATGAGGCGTGGGCAGAGTGGGCTGATGTCATCATCGACAATGGAGGTTCGCTGAGCGAAACGCTGGAAGCGGTCGGGAGAATCATCGACGGGTCGAGTCCATTGGGTTTGCCTGACCGGGATGCTGTCCGGCATGTTCCCAGAGACGGTGTGGACCGGTGAAGTTCGTCCCCTTCGAGGTCGTGAGTGACTTTCAGCCGAGTGGAGACCAACCGGAGGCGATCGCTCAAATAGTTGAGGGAATCGAGCGCGGAGACAGGTTTCAGACACTCTTGGGCATCACAGGCTCCGGCAAGTCAGCAACCATTGCGTGGACCATTGAGCGAGTCCAGAGGCCCACACTCGTCCTTGCTCCGAACAAGGCTCTGGCGGCGCAGCTTGCCAACGAATTCCGTCAGTTCTTCCCGAACAACCGGGTCGAGTACTTCGTCTCCTACTACGACTACTACCAGCCCGAGGCATACATCGCTCAGACCGACACCTATATCGAGAAGGAGTCAACCGTCAACGATGAAATCGATCGTCTGCGCCACGCCGCCACCGCAGCGCTACTCACGCGCCGAGATGTGATCATCGTGGCGTCGGTGTCAGCGATCTACGGGCTTGGCTCGCCCGAGCATTACGAGGGACAGCTGCTCCGCTTGATCCAAGGAGTCGAGTTCTCGCTCGATGAAGCCATCAAGCGCCTCGTCAACATCCAATACGACCGCAACGAAGTGAACCTGACCCGCGGAACATTCCGCGTCAAGGGTGACACGCTCGAGGTATTTCCCACCTATGACGAGACCATCGTGCGTGTCGAGTACTGGGGCGACGAGGTTGAGCGAATCTCCCGCATGAACCCGATCACCGGCGAGGTGATCGAAGAACTCACCGAGGTCTTCGTGTACCCGGCAACGCACTATGTGACATCGAGCGAGATCCTGGAGGGAGCGATCCTCGGCATTGAGCGAGAGCTCGAAACGCACCTGGGCAAGCTTGAGCGCAAGGGCAAGATGCTCGAAGCACAGCGGTTGCGGATGCGTACGAACTATGACATCGAGATGATGCGCGAGGTCGGATACTGCTCAGGCATCGAGAACTATTCGCGCTATCTCGACGGGAGAGAGCCGGGTGAAGCTCCCTTCACGTTGCTCGACTACTTCCCGGATGATTTCTTGATGGTGATCGACGAGAGCCATGTGACGATTCCCCAGATCAACGGCCAGTTTGCGGGCGATAGATCCCGAAAGGATGTCCTGATTGATCATGGATTTCGTCTGCCGTCAGCGATGGACAACCGACCGCTCACGTTCGACGAGTGGTACGGCAGGGTGAACCAAGCCGTCCTCCTCTCCGCCACACCGAGCGCATGGGAGATTCGCGAATCGGCTCAAGTGGTCGAGCAGATCATCCGTCCAACAGGACTCGTCGATCCGGAAGTGCTGGTTCGGCCGACGAAGGGGCAGATCGATGATCTCGTCGGCGAAGTTCAAGAGGCCGCTGCCAACGACCAGCGTGTGCTCGTGACAACCCTCACGAAGAAGATGGCCGAGGATCTTTCTGACTATCTCCTCGAACTGGGTGTGCGCGCGAGGTACCTCCACAGTGACATCGACACTCTTGAACGGGTACAGATCTTGCGCGATCTACGACTAGGCGAGTATGACGTGCTCATCGGTGTGAACCTTCTCCGGGAAGGGCTCGACCTTCCGGAAGTGGCGCTCGTGGCGATCCTTGATGCTGACAAGGAGGGGTTTCTGCGGTCAGGGACCAGTCTGATTCAGACGATTGGACGTGCGGCACGGAATGTGGATGGGTCTGTGATCATGTATGCAGACTCCGTTACGGACTCCATGCGGCGAGCCCTCAGTGAGACCAACCGGCGTCGTATGCGGCAGCTCGAGTACAACGAGGAGCACGGCATCGATCCTCAGACGATTCGCAAGAAGGTGTCGGACATCTTGGAATTGGTCTCGTCCGGTCATGCCCCTTCGGTGGACCGCAGGGCTTCTGAGCTGCGGCGGCGGGAGCCTCTCGATCTGACAACGCCGGATCTGCGGCGGTTGATCCAATCACTTGAAGAAGAGATGAACGAGGCGGCTGCTGAGCTCCGATTCGAGTATGCCGCTCGCCTCCGAGATGAGATCAGCGACCTGAAGAGGGAACTGCGTGAGCTGATGGACGCAGCACGCTAGCTTCCTTCCCACCAGCGTGTCGGCCAGCGCCTTGATACGTTTGCCACGTCGCGAGCCTGTCGCGGACCTCCCACCAAGGATTGGTCACGGTTACCGTGTGTCTAGTTCGTCAGGAAGGATCGGGAGTGAGGCAGGCCAGAGTTATTGCAGCGGTCGCTCTCACCTTTACGGTGGTATTGACGTCCTGTGGAGGAGCCGTCGTCAACCCGGTTGATGATGGAAGCTATCGCGCTCTGGTCCCAACGTCGGAACAGCTCGAACAACCCGGGGCAGAAGGGATCCCCGGTGGCTTCCCTGTTCTTCGAGCCGAAGGTGCGGAATCGATCGAAATGATCGTGGATGGTGACGATGTGACAGTGATCGCCGACGGGCACCACGTGACGTCGCGTCGTGTCCAGGAGCGTCGAGCCGTCGTCGACAGCGAGGGATCCGGGCCGTTCAGAGCTCAGAAGGAAGTCTTGGTTCTCGGGGTCGAACCACTCAGGATCGCAGGACTCGTCATTGACCGACCGGTGATCTGGCCAGGGAGTTTCGAGGGGAGTCCGGTTGTCACAGTGAAGTCTGAGGACCCCGGTGAACGTGGTCCGGTGGTGTCATGTGGGGCCGATGAGGCCTGTCTCGTGTTGTCATCTGGCGTTGATCCCATTGGCCGCTACGAGGATGCGAACAACCCGGAGCTGAACGAGAATCCAGTGGCAACCGTAGTGATATCTGACTCCGACATTGTGTTCAACCTTGACTCAGGTGAGGCGGTTCGGATCAACCGCGAGGACGAAGCATTCACCCGATCATGCGGCCTATCCGAGACCTTCGTCTGGAGCGTGCCAGAAAACGTCGGGCTCGAGATGGAAGATCCGGTGCTCGTCCAAGCAGCATGCCTGGGTACACCCGGGGACACGAGGCTGCACATCTTCGAACGCTCGGACATGCCCGTATTGGTTCCATTCGATCCAACCTCGGGCGGCGAATGGTGCCCCCCAAGCGCCGACTGTCTCATGTTCGTCCCAGCTCCTTAGCGACACGACATCGCTCGCAACCGCCGACAGCCACTGCCATGCCGTCAAAGACGGGTGTTCGGTAGGCGAACGTTTCGGAGCTGTCGGGTACGCTCGGCATCCGTATGTTCTCGTTGAAGTCCCCGCTTGTCAGGTTTGCTCCGTGGCTGATCGTCGGAACGTTTGCCGTGGTCGCGATAGGCGTCGGTGTCGCGTCTGACATCGGTGCTGTCAACGGGCGCCTCGGTGGCGACTTTCCGTCCTTCTACGCAGCCGGCAGGATCGTTCTCGATGGCAATGGTTCACAGCTCTATGACCCAGCCTTCCAGCAGACTGCACAATCTGATCTCCTCGTTGATGGACAGTTTCTGTACTTTGCCTATCCGCCCTACACGGCGGTGGTGTATTCGTCGCTTGCGTGGATGCCTTTCGGGCTTGCGTTCGGGATTCATACTGCTCTGGCACTCGCCGCCCTCGTTGGGGCACTCGTGGCGATTCGCCCGCTCGTGCGGGGCTACCTCGACGGATGGGGTCGCCTCGGCATAGCGCTTGTTGCCTGTTTGATGTCCTATCCGGTTCTACGGTCCGTGATGGGAGGGCAGAACGCCACCTTCACATTGCTTGGATTCGCACTGGTGGCCCGATTCGACGATGACGATCGCCCCTTTGCAACCGGTTCGGTTGCCGCATGCTTGCTCTACAAGCCGCAGTTTGGTTTGCTTGTCCTCGCGCTTCTGCTCGTCGGGCGAAGGTGGCGGGCGATCATGTGGTCGATTCCCGTTGCCGTGTTTCTCTTCGGTATCGGAGCAGTCGTCACCGGAGGTTTCTGGATCACGACCTGGCTTGAAGCTGTTGCAGACTTTGGTGCCGAGAACCTTGATGTGAACGGACCGCTGATGATCTCGGCATGGGGATGGTTCCAGAATGTGATGGGTCCTGGTGGAGCCGCGACCTGGATCGCAATGGCGGTGGTGCTTGCGACCGCGATCCCGTTTGCCGTCGCCACAGCCACGCGACGTTGGACAAGTATTCCGTGGTATGCGGCTGCACCGGTAATCCTCGTCGCTGCTCCATCTGCTCTGTACTACGACGCCACGTTGACGGCAGTGACCGTGATCACCACGCTTGCATGGGCCAGAGGCTTGCATTGGCTTGCGATCTCATCGATCGTCGCCGTGACGTGGCTACAGGCTCCCGCCATGGCGATCGGCTGGAGTCCCCTGTTCATTCCGATTCTCGCCACAGCTGCGGCCTTTGCGCTCGCAGCATTTCGACCGCCGGGGATGAGGGCAATCCGACCTCCGCCTCTTGATGCCGGTCATCCCTAGTCGGTTGTCGGACGTTGGTAGTCGGTCATCGGAATTCTGTCACACCTGCTCGGTACACTCGCAGACCGGGTCGACGGATTGGGGTTCCGAAGCGACTCAGGCAGCCGAACCGATCAACAGGACACATGCACACGATGTCACGTGACAGCATCGTCATCAAAGGTGCCAGAGAACACAACCTGAAGAACATTGATCTTGAGCTACCGCGTGGCGCATTGATCGTGTTCACCGGTCTGTCGGGATCTGGGAAATCCTCGCTTGCGTTCGACACCATCTACGCCGAGGGTCAGCGCCGATATGTCGAAAGCCTGTCCGCGTATGCCCGGCAATTCCTCGGCCAGATGGACAAGCCGAATGTTGATTTCATCGAGGGTCTGTCACCAGCCATTTCGATTGATCAGAAAACTGCGAGCCGCAACCCGAGATCGACGGTTGGAACGGTGACCGAGATCCACGATTATCTGCGATTGTTGTATGCACGAATAGGTATACCTCACTGCCCCAATGACGGCAATGCAGTGTCGCGGCAGTCACCCCAGCAGATCGTTGATCGCGTGCTCGAACTCGACATGGATACCCGTTTCATGGTGCTTGCTCCGGTCGTTCAGGGCAGGAAGGGCGAGTACGACCAGCTTCTTGCCGATCTTGTGAAGGCGGGATTCTCCCGTGCTCGCATCGATGGGAAAATCACCGAATTGGCCGATGACGTCGAGCTTGCCCGATATGAACAGCACACGATCGAGGTGGTCGTTGACCGCCTGGTGCGTAAGAAGGGGATCGAACGGCGTTTGACCGATTCGATTGAGACTGCACTCGACCTCGCCGACGGCACCGCCCTCGTAGACATCGAAGACGGTCCAACACTCTCTTTCTCACAAGCGTTTGCGTGCCCTGAGTGCGGCCTGTCGTTCGAAGACCTCCAGCCCCGAAACTTCTCATTCAACAGCCCCTACGGAGCGTGTTCCGCATGTTCGGGAATCGGAACCCGATATCAGGTTGACGCAGATCTTGTCGTGCCACAGCCAGACATGACGCTTGCGGAAGGCGCAATCGGACCGTGGCGTGGCAGGCATCGCATGACGTACTACCAGCGTTTGATCCGAAGTGTTGCCGATGTGCACGGTATCGACGTTGATGTTCCGTGGTCGTCTCTGTCGCAGAAGCACAAGGACCTGTTTCTCAATGGTGGTGGGGACGAGGCGTACACGGTTCGCTACGAGAATCGGTTCGGACGGCAGCGCTCGTACGACGCAAGGTATGAGGGTGTCCTGCCGTGGGTCGAACGTCGGTACACGGATTCGGAATCCGATGGTGCTCGCGCCGGATACCAGCAGTACATGCGTGAGATTCCTTGCGCGACCTGCGAGGGAGGCAGGCTGAATCCTGTATCTCTTGCCGTCACAATCGACGGTCGGAACATCGCCGACGTATCGCGGATGAGTCTGCGCTCGACGCTCGACTTTCTGAACGGGATCGAGCTTGACGAGAGAAACGCCACGATCGCCGACCCGATCGTGAAGGAGATCACCGAACGTCTTGACTTCCTTGTTGCTGTCGGTCTCGATTACCTGACCCTGGCACGTTCGGCTGCGACGCTTGCAGGTGGCGAAGCACAACGTATTCGGCTGGCAACTCAGATTGGGTCGGGTCTTGTTGGCGTGTTGTACATCTTGGACGAGCCTTCGATTGGACTGCATCAGCGGGACAATCAACGATTGATCGAGACCCTCCTGAGGTTGCGGGATCTCGGGAATACGCTCATCGTTGTCGAACACGACGAGGACACCATCCGTATCGCGGATCACATCGTTGACATCGGCCCGGGAGCCGGTGAGCACGGGGGAGCAATCGTGGCACAGGGGATGGTGAAGGATCTCGAGGCCACGGAACAGTCGATCACTGGCCAGTACCTCGCTGGGAAGCGAACGATCGCGATCCCGGAAACCCGCCGCAATGGGCGTGGTGAGCACATCACCATTCGAGGTGCTGAGGAGAACAACCTCAAAGGAATCGATGTCGAGTTTCCACTCGGTGTGTTGACGGCGGTGACCGGGGTCTCAGGGAGTGGCAAGTCGTCTCTCGTTCAAGAGATCCTGTCCAAGACACTCCACGGCTCCCTTCACGGATCTCGTACCCGGCCCGGACGGCACAAGATGACAGAAGGACTTGATCTGGTCGACAAGGTGATCAACATCGACCAGTCACCGATTGGTCGCACGCCTCGCTCCAACCCGGTGACCTACACCAAGGTGTTCGATGCCATCCGTCAACTCTTTGCATCGACCGAGGACTCCAGGATGCGTGGGTACAAGCCGGGGCGTTTCTCGTTCAATGCGTCCGGTGGGC
>QQUL01000143.1 GCA_008501565.1 Armatimonadota bacterium | reverse complement strand
TCTCGCACCTTTCCGGTGTCGGTTCCGGATCCCCAGACGTACTTCATCTCACCTCAAGAATGGTCTTGCCGATCTGAACGGTATCGCCTCTGACAACAGTTGTTGGGCTTGTGACCCTTCGACCGTTCACATACGTGCCATTGGTGGATCCCAGATCATGGACGATCACCTTGTTGTCCGCGACCCCGACCCGGGCATGGAATTCGGAGGCATACGGGTCGTCGATGGGGATGTCGGCGTCCTCCGACCGGCCGAATACGTGGCCCTGGGGTCGGAGCCGTACCCGTTCTGGGTCGCCACCACCCGTGAGCACGACCACTTCAGCAGCGAACCCGTCGGTGCGTGTACCGGGGTTTGCACCCACATGGGCTCGCACGGCACGGGCGATCTGCCACAGAAACAGGAACAGCATCGCGAGGAACAGCAGCTTGATGATGTTGAAGAAGAGAGCAGGCATGACTAGGTAACCGGCCGATATGTGAAGGAGAGATCGCCGAGCAGGACGTTGTCACCCGGTCGGAGAATCACGGGATTGCCGACCACTCTTGATTGGTTCACGAACGTTCCGTTTGATGAGTTCAGATCCTTCAGTCTCGTGGAGCCTTGGTCGGCGAAAACAATCGCATGGCGTCGTGACACCTGTTCATTTGCGATACGGATGTCGCATTCGAGCCCTCTGCCGATGAGCACCCGATTCATTGCGATGTTGAGGACGGCAGAACCGTCATCTGCGATGAGTTGCGACCACGCGGGGAGTGGCCCGGCAGCGACTGTTCCGGTGCATCCCAGCACGCCTCGGGGGATCCCTGTATCCGTCCTGATGTGGATTGACACCGGCCCAGCGAGACGCCATCCGTTTTCTCTGGCTTGTTCAGTCACGACGGCTTCGAGCTCACGGAGGAGCACTGCTCGGTCGTAGTTCGGATCAATATCGGCCGGGTTGAGAGCGACGACGAGGTCGTTGGGTATCTGGGGGCCAGCCATCGAATCCGATACGAGGAAGTCCAGCTGTCTCAGGACTTTGCTCCCGATCACGACCGGGTGCATTCGACCTTTGAAAACGGTCGCACTTGCTCCGTCCACAAGGTTTTCGAGCCGCTGTTCGAGGCCACGAGCAAGATTCATGGTCTTGATTGTATGAACGCGGGCAGTTTGTATGAAGGAACCGTGTCCGTTGCCCCTCCTGTCAGTGTTTCCCAAGGGCGCTATTGCAGCCCCGTGGTAGCCTTTCGCAGCGTCGGGCGAGTGGCGGAATTGGCAGACGCGCAGGATTCAGGTTCCTGTGAGGTAACACTCGTGAGGGTTCAAGTCCCTCCTCGCCCACCATGACGTACCGGTCCTATCGACCAGACCGTCGTTTCAGACGGCGGCGCTGGTTGCTGATCATTCTCACGCTCATAGCGGTCGTCGTCTCCATCGCGTATCTTGTGACACGCCAGACGGAGCAGCGAGGGGCCGTCGGCTTCTTCGCGGTTGCTGACGATGCCACGACGATGCACGCCACTGCCGCAGCCGAACTGGAATCAGCCCTTGCATCGATCGGTGACACACCGCGCCAGGACCTCATCAACCGTTTGAACCGGATCACGACGACCGCATCCGCGGCCAACGCTCTTCTCGACGTCGAAGTCTCTCAATCGGTTGCAGCGTCGTACGGATCACTCTCGACAGCGTCGCTTTCGTGGTCGAAAGGTGTCGCTGAGGTTGAACGCGTCTTACGTGCGCTCATGGACGGAGGTTCCGCCAACACGGCAACGAGCGAGCTTTCCAAAGCTTTCGATGAGCTCCGCGCTGGTGATGCGGCCTATGTCCTGTTCATGCAGTCACTCGAAGAGCCGATCGACAACATCGACACGTCCATGTTCGGACCAATCACCTACATTGATCCCATCCCCACGAACCCAGACCTGTACAACCCCGTCACGGTCGTCCTGAACGTTTCGACCTCATACGAGCTTGCACCGCACCGCAACGTCACCGTGACCGGTCATCTCGATCCTGAACCGGTGAGTGACCGCGTCGGGATACCGCTCATCCCCTATTCGGAGGTGGTGAACCTGACCGCCGTTGTCACGAACACGGGGAACGAGGTCGCATCTTCGGTGCTCGTGACGTTGGATGTTCTCAATGCTGATACGGGCGATTCCGCGTCGATGACCGAAACAATCGCGGAGATCGCGGGAGGTGCATCCTCGTCAGTGGTGTTCCCGGACCTCGCCATCGTGCCTGACGGTTTGTATCAATTGAAGCTGACGGTCACAATCGACAATGACAACCGTCCCGACGACGATTCGTGGGACATGAAGTTCATCCAAAGTGGGGAATCATGAACGATGCAGGTCTGGTGATCGGCGTGATGGCGATCGTCGGTGCTCTGATCGCTGTTGTGCAGGTTCGGGCCATCCGCAGAAAGCTTGACGTGATCCCTGCCGACGGCAACGTCGTTGAACTCCTTCAACAGCTGACGGCGAGCTCGTCGGCGAATTCCGCTGCCGTGGCGCACCTCGGTGAGCGGCTTTCGGTGCTCGAGGGCCGATTGCCGTACGCCATCAGCTACATCGGTGTCGTGGGTTACAACGCATTCGGGAACATCGCAGGAAACCAGTCGCGATCGGTCGCACTCCTGAATCAGCGCGGTGACGGACTGATCATCTCCCTCCTCGTGGCACGCGACGAGACGGTGTTCTACACCAAACAAGTCACCGGCGGACAAGGCGCCGAGAGCCTCTCCCCCGAAGAAGTAGCCGCAGTAGACCGAGCCCTCGGCCGCTAAATCGCGTACCCAGGGTTCCAGTACCCCGTTTTCGTCGGGCTGGAGCCCACAGAACGCGGACGCCGGTCGGTCGGTAACCTGCCAGCAACATGATTGACATCACCATTCTCCGAACTCAGCGTGATGCGCTTGCCGCGTCACTTGCCAGACGCGGAGTGGACGTCGATCTCGATGCCCTCACCGATCTGGACGAAAGGCGCCGGGGTGTCAGGGTTCGTGCCGAGGAGGTGCGCGCCAATCAAAAGGCAGCTGGCAAGGCGATCGCCACGCTCACCGGCGACGGAAAGGCCGCAGCGATCGCGGATGCTTCCCAACTCGCCGAGGACTACAAGGTGCTGATTGCTGAAGCTGACAGCCTTGATGAGGAGTTCAACGCCGCATGGGTACTGCTCCCGAACATGACAGACCCCACGGCTGCAGACGGACTCGAAGAAGAAGACGCGGTCGAGATCTCCAAGGTGGGTACTCCTCGGAAGTTCGACTTCGAAGCCAAAGACCACGTGGAGTTGGGGACCGCGCTCGGTGTGCTCGACGTCGAACGAGCTTCGAAAGTTTCGGGTTCGCGGTTCGGGTTCATCATGGGCGACCTTGCAATCCTGGAGTTTGCGCTTGTTCGCTACGCCATGGACATGGTGATGCCCCACGGTTTCAAGCCGATGATTCCACCAGTCTTGGTCCGCGATCACGCCTTGTACGGCACCGGGTTCTTTCCCGGAGACGCCGAGCAGGTGTATGCAGTCACCGACGATGACCTGTTCCTGGTCGGTACGTCAGAGGTCCCCATTGCTGCATTTCATGCAGACGAAATCTTCGATGAAGATGAGCTCCCAGTTCGATACGCGGGCTACTCAACATGCTTCCGACGCGAGGCAGGCACCTATGGGAAGGACACTCGGGGCATCTTCCGGGTACACCAGTTCGACAAGGTCGAGATGTTCTCGTTCGTCCGCCCCGAGGATTCGACCGCCGAGCACGAGTTCCTGCTCGCCCGCGAAGAGGAGCTCCTTGGCGGCCTCGAACTGCCGTACCGCGTTGTGAACGTGGCAGCGGGCGATCTCGGATCGTCAGCGGCGAAGAAATATGACATCGAAGCGTGGTTCCCGTCCCAGGACCGGTACCGCGAGGTCACATCGACATCAAACACGACGGACTATCAGAGTCGTCGGCTCAAGATCCGGTACCGGTCCGAGTCCGGAAACGAGCTCGTGCACACGCTCAACGGCACCGCCATCGCCGTCGGACGAATCCTGATTGCATTGATGGAAAATCATCAGAACGCAGACGGTTCGGTACAGATCCCAGAAGCTCTGGTTCGGTACGCCGGCTTCGAACAGCTCACATCGGGATGAGCAACGGCAAGGTCTTCAAGGACATCGCTGACCGATATGACCGGTTGAATGCGATTCTCTCACTCGGGCAGGACCAGAAGTGGCGTAATACGGTTGTTTCTCGACTCCCGGAGGGCCGAATCCTCGACCTTGGGGCGGGAACCGGTGCAGCGAACGAGATCCTCGCTACCCGGGATCTTGTCGCTCTCGATCCTGCCCCCGAGATGCTCTCACTCAACGATGCAGATGAGCGAGTCGTTGCCGTTGCAGAGGCGCTTCCGTTCGTCGATGAATCGTTTGACGCCGTCTTTTCTGCCTATGTGTTCAGGAACCTCGACTCGGTTGACACAACCATGGCTGAGGTGGCTCGCGTTCTTCGACCCGGGGGAATGGCCGGGATCATCGACCTTGGACGACCCGTCGGGAAGCTGAAGGCGAAGGTTCACCGAGCGGGAACCGCGGTCGTGCTCCCAATCGCGGGGATGACGGTGGGGGCCCGCGAGGAGTACTCATATCTCCACAAGACCCTCGACAAACATCCCCCGCCGCAGCAACTGCTTGCCGACACGCCCCTGACGCTTGTCGACACATGGAGGCTTGGGCCGATGGGATTCGTGTGGGCGGCACTCCTTCAGAAGTCAGAAGTCAGAAGCTGATACGTCCCGTGGAGTCTGAAGAATCCTGTGCCGATCGCTCGGCGGTGTCTTTGTGTGGTCGGTACCATCATGCCAACCGTGCTAGGTGGGGTACTAGGGGTGCCCTGAATCCGAAAACCTCTTCATGCGGAGCTGAAATCCCCGCCTGAGGGTGCAAGATCGGTGAGTCAAGCGCTGGTTCGATTGATGTTGACAGCGGGGTCCCGATGCGGCGGAGCGCCGTGAACCGGGTCAGGTCCGGAAGGAAGCAGCCCTAAGCGGTTTGCTCCGGGTGTATCGGGGTGGCCTCGAACGAGTCAATCGGCCAGAACGCGTCACCGGTTGAACATTCGAAGGCGGGGTGCACGGTCTCTTGAGCACAGCCCTTGTTCAGCGGCGGAACGGGGATGAGCCCAAGGAGGCTTTCAGCTTTCCGCTTACAGCTTTCAGCAGGGGTCTGTAATCCGTAATCTGTATTCCGGGTCGGCGGAGGGAGAGGGATTTGAACCCTCGATGCGTTTCCGCATACACGCTTTCCAGGCGTGCGCACTCGGCCAGACTATGCGACCCCTCCAGATGGCAGGATTCTAGAAGTGAGCAACCAAGTACCGGACTACACCGAAGCGATGGATGCAGCGTTGGGAGAAGCGCGTGCGGCCATCGATCACGGCGATATTCCTGTGGGAGCCGTACTCCTCGATTCGAGCGGCACGATTGTGGCATCGGACCACAACCGCAGAGAGGAACGAGGCGATGCAACCGCACATGCCGAGATGCTCGTCCTCTCCGAGCGTTCTCGTGCCCACGATCAGTGGAGGCTGTCGGGGCATACGCTCGTCGTAACGCTTGAGCCCTGCCCCATGTGTGCGATGGCAGCGGTCTGGGCGAGGGTGGACCGTATCGTGTACGGCGCTGCAGACCTGAAAGCGGGCGGCGTCTGGTCCCTGTTCAACATCCCCCAGGACGAACGCCTCAATCACCACATCGAAGTCGTTGCAGGAATCATGGAGAACGAGTGCCGAGCCGTGCTGGCCGGTTTCTTCGAATCTGAACGCCGCTCATAGACCGACTCTGACTTCTGACCTCGGTACACTCGCTGACTCTGGAGGGGTGACAGAGCGGACGAATGTGACGGTCTCGAAAACCGTTGGGCCTTTCGGGGTCCCGAGGGTTCAAATCCCTCCCCCTCCGCCAAGCGAGCCTCACCTCAAGAATCACCGATTGCGATGTTTCTTGGGTGGGAGCCGAGTTGTGTCTCACGACTCATTCAGATGTGAGACAAGGGATCCACCGTCGGGGTGTGCGAGACTTTGGGGTTCAAATCCCTCCCCCTCCGCGCATCAGATTACAGATGACGGATTCCGGACATCAGCGGTGAGCTGAAAGCCGAAAGCTGAGAGCTTCTTCGTCAATCCCTCCCCCTCCGCGCATCCGATTACAGAAACCTGCTGAAAGCTGAAAGCTGAGAGCTTCTTCGTCAATCCCTCCCCCTCCGCGCATCAGATTCCGGACTTCAGACACCGGCGGTGAGCTGAAAGCTTCAGCTTGATCGCTGGGTAAGAAATCCCGGCGTGGCAGCGGATTGGTGCTCCGGCGTCCTCTATGATTCGAGATACAGGCTTGTACGTGGGATAGCCCCACGTGACGAAAGGAATTTGATGCCGCTGCTCAACCTGTTCTGGACCATGCTCTGGTTCTTCATGTTCATCATCTGGATCTGGCTACTGATCTCGATCTTCGGCGACATTTTCCGCAACAAGGAGCAGAATGGATGGGCAAAGGCCGCCTGGGTCTTGTTCATAATCATTCTCCCGTTGCTTGGTGCGTTGATCTACATCATCGTTCACGGTCATGCGATGCAGGAGCGTTCGATGCAGGATGCTGCTGAGCGCGAGAAGATGACCCGTGCCTACATCCAGGATGCCGCAGGCGGCGCCGGATCAGCGGATGAGCTCGCCAAGCTGGCTGATCTGAAGGAAAAGGGTGTCCTCACGGATGCCGAGTTCGAGGCCCAGAAGGCCAAGCTGCTCGCCTAACCCGAGCACTGATCGTTGAGCGAGGGCGTCCGCAAAGGGCGCCCTCCCTCTGTTTGTGGCCCGCCAGCGCGTACCCAGGGTAAGAACCGACCGTGGCGGTGGGTGACAGCCCGCGGAACGGACTTCTCGCAGGTTGGCTGCCGGTGCGCAATACTCTTGCGCATCTGGAGGGATGGTCGAGTGGACGAAGGCACTGGTCTTGAAAACCAGCGAGGCGCAAGCTTCCGTGGGTTCGAATCCCACTCCCTCCGCGAAAACGCGTACCCAGGGTTCCAGTACCCGATATTTCACTACTGGAGCCCACAGAATGAGAGCGAGGCACCATGCGGCCGCTGAGAGTCGGGGTGCAGCTACCCGAGGTTGAACGCTTCGTGCCGTGGCCCGAGTATCGAGACATGGCAATCGCTGCCGAAGCGGTGGGGTTCGACTCGATTTGGGTCGGCGATCACCTCCTCTACCGCCAGCCAGACGGCCCGACCGGCCCTTGGGAGGCGTGGTCGATGCTCGCAGCACTCGCAGCCGTGACCGAAAGGGTGCAGCTCGGACCGCTCGTTGCAGCAACGTCGTTCCACAACCCGGCCATGCTCGCCAAGAAGGCTGCCACGGTTGATGAGATCTCGAACGGTCGCCTGATCCTTGGCCTTGGTGCGGGGTGGAACCGCACCGAGTACGACGCCTACGGGTTCCCGTTCGATCGCAGGGCGAGCCGTTTCGAGGAAGCGTTCACGATCATCCGTGCCCTGCTCACGGTCGGCGAGATCGATTTCGACGGCGAGTTCTATCAGCTCAGTGACTGCGTCCTCGCCCCGCCAGCCCGATCAGAGGGCATACCTCTGATGATCGGATCGGAGGGTCCGCGGGTGCTCGCAGCCGCGCTTCCCCACGTGCAGCTCTGGAACGGTTGGCATGCCTGGTACGGGAACACTGCCGAGGGAGCGGCCGGGCTCAACGCCAAAGTCGATGTCGCGTGTGCGGGTGTTGGCGTGGATCCGGCAGACATCGAACGAACGGTCACCGTCCTTGTCGGTGCTCCCGGTGGATCGAACCGGCAGCTTGGCAGTCCCAATCGTGCTACCTCCCACCCCATGACCGGTTCGAGAGATGAGGTCGCTGCCGCCCTTCGTGGGTTTGCCGACGTCGGGATTGACCGTGTCCAGCTCGTCGTTGACCCGATCACCGTCGGATCCATCGAATGGCTCGGCGGAGTCCTCGACCTCCTTGACAGCTAGCTGTGACAACCGGGGACGTTGTCCCTGGGTGGATGGTGTGATTGGTTGAGCCCTCCGACGAGACTGTGGGTTATTGGACTCACGGCTCAGAAGGAGGGCTCGTAGTGAACGCTACAACACGTAGGCAA
>QQUL01000221.1 GCA_008501565.1 Armatimonadota bacterium | reverse complement strand
GTCGCCCAAAAGAGCCGGGATCAGAGTCCAGATCAAGAACCCGGCGGCGGCGAAGACAAGCACCGCCGGTACGAAGTAGCGAAGAACCAGATCGGCGAGTTGGAGAACACCGGGGCGGAGACTGCGCGCCTCGTCGATCGAACGTGCAACCTGAGATAGGAACGAGTCATCGCCGACCCGGGACACCAAGACGACAAGGGTGCCGGTCTGGTTGATCGACCCTCCGATGACATCGTCACCGGGGACCTTCTCGGCAGGGATCGACTCTCCGGTCACAAGCGCCTCGTTCACCGCCGAAACCCCGTCGGAGACAGAACCGTCGACTGGGATCGACTCGCCGGGCCGGATCCGGACCCGATCGCCGACGACAACCTCGTCGATCGGAATCTCGGTTTCTTCACCGTCCCGGATCACCCGGGCGGTGTCGGGGCGCAACGCCATGAGCCGCCGCACCGCCTGCGATGAGCGAGTCCTCACCACCAGCGACGAGTAGTGCGACAGGATGTGATAGGTGGTGACCAGCGTGGCAGCAGCGAAGAAATCACCGACCGGGAAATCGTCCAACACGAACAATCCAAGGAACCCGCCGGCGATCCCGGCAAAGGCGGCGAACTCCAACAGGACGTGCTGGTTGAGGATGCCACGTCGCAGCGACGCCCAGGCCATCTTCTTGATGAACCAGCCGGTGACGAACATCGTGTTCAACGCCAACGCCAACAACAGCCACGGCATCAACGGAATCTCCACCAGGTCCAGCCACTGTCCCACCAGCATCAGAAGCACGCTCGCCACAGTGAAACTACCCACGGTGATCAACCGGCCCCGCTCCCGGTGCAACTCGGCGGCTTCTTCTTCGAAGCTGCGGACCTTTTCCGGGTCCCGGTAGGTGTAGCCCATCTGTTCGAGGGTGCGACGCAGCTGCTCGGGGGTGACCTTGGACGGGTCATACTTGACCAGCCCCTCCTCATGCGCCAGCGACACCCCCACCTCGTAAACCCCATCGATCCGCGAATAGGCCTTGTCGATCGTCGAGGTGCAGAACGAACACGACATGCCACCGATCTTCATCCGGAATGCAGCCTGGTCCTCGCCGCCGTCCCCCCGGGTGTCCGTGTTGTTCTGTGCCATCGCCGCCACGATCAAGCAGGCTCGAAGCCCGAGGCGCGGACCTGTTCCCGCATGTCGTCCTCCGACACCCGGTCCGGGTCGAACCGCACCTCCACCCGCCCGTCCTCGTACTCGGCGCGGGCCCGGATCACACCATCAAGTTTGCTCAACGCCGACCCGAGATTGTCCGAACAACCCGAACAGTGGAAGCCTCGCACCGTGAACGTCTTCGTTATTGCGGTTGCCATTTCTTCATCAACTCCTTGCGGTCAAGAGTGCCGCTGTTCTCGATTCCACAATCAGTGCTGTGTCCCCGCGGGTTGGAGGATGTGACACACACACGGGTCCTCCGCCTCGATATCGGGCAGGGTGCGCGCCACCAGTTGCAGTCGTGCCAGCTCGGCGGATAGCGCCTCGAGTTGGCGGATGCGCTGCGCTACCGCTTCGACCTGACGATCCAACACTGAACGCACATACCCGCAGGGTGCCTCACCCCGATCCCGGAATCCGAGGATGTCGCGGATGTCATCCAAACCGAGACCCAGCGACCTCGCCAGAGTCACGAACCGAAGCCGCTCCACATCCTCCGCCGTGTATGTGCGATACCCCGACGTGGTCCGATCCGGTTCCGGCAATACACCCACCGACTCGTAATAACGGATCGTCGGTGGATCCACCCCCACCTCACTTCCAACCTCGCCGATCCTCATCACGCCACCACCCGATACCCCAACCCGTCGATGGCACCCCGCACCGCATCGTCATCAGCAACCGCGGGATCGACCCGCAAAGTCACCGCGCGTGTCTCGTGGTCCGCTGATGCCTCCTCGACACCTGAGACTGCACTCAGGGCGGCCGTGATGCGTTTCTCGCTCCCTGTACACGTCATGCCCTTGAGCGCCAGAATCCGCTGCTCTGTCATCGCCTACTCCTTCACGAAACTCCATCGACTCTCGCCGACCACTATCAACCTACACCCTCAAGCCACTTGAAGGTCAAGGGCATTCCCCAACAAAACCCGACATAGGGAAGACATAGATCATCAACCGACAAGCACATGACCCGACGGATGAACACGCCTTTCGCCAGCGGTTGTCGGCGGACGTCCGATTCGCATGACCGGAACCACCCTCAAACGATCATGTTATGCCCTGCTCGGTGTCGGAGCCTGGATCATCATGCTCACCGCGATCTCAACTCGAACCCGGCTTGACCTTCAACCAGGTTGAAGGTGTACGTTCCGGACTGAAGCCCTCAGAACAAGAACTTCAGGAGACGCTATGACCAACCAGGTGAAGCTCACCATTGATGGAATGCACTGTGACCATTGTGAGATCACGGTAGGCGCCGCCCTTGAAAGGGCCGGCCTCGGCGAGGTGACCGTGGACTGGCGGCGCGGAGAGGCCACCGGCACCCCGGCCGCATCCTTCTCAGAGAAACGAGCCGGTGACGAGGTTGCTGAGATTGGGTACACGTTGACCTCATCCGAAACACCCGAAGAGACTGCGGCACCAAACGACGACGCTCCCGCCGAGGACTACGACCTACTGATCCTCGGCTCCGGCTCCGCCGCGTTCGGGGCGGCGATCAAGGCCCGCGATCTCGGAGCCCGGGTGGCGATGATCGAACGTGACGTCATCGGGGGGACTTGCGTCAATATCGGTTGTGTCCCGTCCAAGGCGCTGCTGCGTGCCGCCGAGGCGTACTGGCAGGCTGGACACAGTCCCTTCGCTGGTGTGTCGACCTTCGCTGGCGACGTTGACCTGCCTGCTCTCGTCGAACAGAAACGAGGCCTCGTCGACCAGCTCCGCCAAGAGAAGTACGCCGACCTCGTCGACTTCTACGGCATCGACTACATCCGCGGTGACGCACGATTCGTTGACGCCGAAACCGTGCAAGTCGGTGATCGGCGACTGCGAGCCTTCCGATTCCTCATCGCCACTGGAGCCGACACCTGGGTGCCACCCATCAACGGCCTCGACGACGTCGACTACCTCACCTCGACCACCGCCCTCGAACTCCTTTCCGTTCCCGACAAACTGATCGTTGTCGGAGCCAACGCGATTGGACTCGAACTCGGTCAACTCTTCACCCATCTCGGTTCGCGTGTGACCTTCGTCGAGGCCCTCGACCGCATTGCCCCCTTCGAGGAACCCGAGATCTCCGCTTCTCTGCACGAGCATCTCGTATCACAGGGCGCCACCATCCACGCCGCCACCACAGCAACCGGCGCCGGTCACAGTGGTGACCGGTACTGGCTCGACATCGAGCTCGACGGAACAACGACGCGCCTCGAAGGCAACCATCTCCTCATGGCGACCGGGCGGCGGGCTCGCACCGCAGGACTCGGCCTCGACGCTGCGGGAGTGGTCGTAGATCAGCGGGGACATGTCATCGTCGACGACACACTGGAGACTTCGAATCCGGCCGTGTTCGCAGCAGGTGATGTCACCGCACATCCCCAGTTCGTGTACGTCGCCGCCCTCGGCGGAAACCTCGCCGCAGAGAACGCCCTCCGGGGCACGACTCGACGCATCGAGTTCCGCACCATGCCCCGGGTCACCTTCACCACCCCCGCCATCGCATCCGTCGGCATGACCGAAAGCGAAGCCCGCGACGCCGGGCACCCGGTCATCACATCGTTGTTGCCCCTCGACATCGTGCCCAGGGCCCTCGTCGACCACAGCACCGAAGGGCTGGTGAAGCTAGTCGCCGACGATTCCACCGGTCACCTGCTTGGTACTCACATCCTCGCCGAAGGTGCCGGTGACGTGATCCAAGCCGCGGTCATGGCGATAAAATACCGGGCCACCATCGACGAAATCGCCGAGACCTACCACCCGTACCTCACCATGGCAGAAGCGCTCAAGCTCGCCGCCCAAGGCTTTGGCAAAGACGTCAAGACCCTCAGCTGCTGCGCCGCCTGACCACCCGCCCCCAGACCGACACCGAGCCCACGACGCAGGCTCAACCTTTAACCAAGTCGAAGGTGTACCGTTGGCAGCAATCGAGCCAGGAAGACGTGAACAATGCAAATCGGTGAAGCGGCCCGGTCCGTAGGTCTGGAAACGTCGGCGATCCGCTACTACGAGGCCCACGGCATCGTGCCGCAACCACAGCGCACCGCTGCCGGGTACCGCGACTACCAAGAAGACGACGTCGAACTGCTGCAATTCGTCCGTCGGCTCCGGTCCCTCGAACTGCCCCTTGATGATGTGCGAGAGATCGTTTCACTTCGTACCGACGGCCACGCACCCTGCACCCAGGTGCGCAACGCACTCACCCGGGAAGCCACCACCATCGATCAACGCATTCGAGACCTCCACCATCTCCGCGACGAACTTACACGGCTCCAAGCAGCAGCCGACCAGATCCGCGACGACTGGCCCACGTCGTGTGTCTGTCACCTCCTCGAGCCCGCCACCAGCAGCTGACCGCGAGATGTGACAGCTGGCCTCCTTGGTGCCAGACAAACTGTCCAGGGCATGGCGCGCTTTCCAGCGTTTCTGCCGATCCTTCTACCGGGTTCTGAAACCGTCGGAACCGTGGAAGGAGAACATCATGAAGGGCTACGTAGTAAGTAAAGGTGAGCGGTGGTATGCGGTCATCTACGAAGGGTTGGATCCAGTCACAGGCAAGGAACGCAGGTCGTGGCATCCAGCAGGCACAAGTCGCACGGAGGCAGAACGGCTTGCCGCCAAACTGGCGGCTGAACTGAACGGTCGTGACGACGAGGCGCGTTCTCTCACCTTCGGTGCCTATCTCACCCGTAGGTGGCTGCCTGGAAAGAAGCTGGGGTTGGCTCAGTCCACCTGGGATGGTTACCGCCGCAAGATCGAGCTTCACATTCTGCCCCGATTGGGTCGGATCCCGATCCGGCGGTTACGCGACACCCACCTTGAGGCCGTTTACGAAGAGAAGCTCCGTCCCACCGATGGGAGCCAACCGTTGGCACCCAAAACGGTGCTCGAGATCCATCTGATCATCCGAGCTGCGCTCAACGACGCAGTCCGCAAAGGTCTCGTCGCCCGCAACGTGGCGCTGGTAGCCAACGCTCCCAAACTGAGGGCGATCCCGAAGGTGGAACAAAAAGCATGGACCGCCGATGAGCTTCAGGCTTTCCTGCGCGAAGCAGCGCGACACCGGTTGTTTCCCGCCATGTGGCTACTCGCCACCACCGGGGTGCGCCGCAGCGAACTGCTCGGTCTTCGATGGGAAGATATTGACCTCGAGCGTGGCACCCTTTCGATCAACCGGGGACTCGTTGCGGTCGGTTACAAGCTTCACGAGACCCGAGGCAAGACCACCAGTTCGAGGCGGCTCATCGACCTCGCCCCTATGACCGTCCGTGTTCTTGGTGCGTGGAAGGAATGGCAGCAAACCAAACACGCTGTCGCAGGTGCCAGCGCGGTCGAGTGGGTGTTCACCGACGAGGAAGGCCAACCAATCCACCCCCATTCGTTCTCCCAGGCATTCCACAAGATCATGGCCAAAGCTGATGTGCCCAGGATCAGACTTCACGACGTCCGCCACACCCACGGGACACTGCTGATCAAAGAAGGAGTCCCGGTCAAGGTGGTGAGCGAACGCTTGGCCACGCCAACCCGGCATTCACGATCGACACCTACCAACATGTCCTACCCGGGATGCAGGCCCAAGCTGCGCACCTTTTCGAGAACCTGATCAGCACCGCCAGCTGATCCAGAGGCGTCCAGGGGCTTCTACCGATCGTTCTACCGGATCCTCGACCAGAACGGCCGCGCCGAAACAGCCTACGAAGGCTGGCGAAACATGTGCACGAAAGGGTCTACCGGGTGGGGCCGGTAGAAGAACCGGTAGAAAAGCGGAAGATACGGTAGAAGCCGTGGTCAGACAGCTGTCTGACCAGGGCTTTTCGTAGCGGGGGCGGGATTTGAACCCGCGACCTTCGGGTTATGAGTCAGATGCGGTCGTCCGCGTCGGTGACGCAGATTCCGTGAAACTGTTGGTACATATGGGTTTCGACGAATCAGATTTGGGTAGACCACCCCCCGAGTCGTCCGATTCGCCACAGTTCGTTTGACATGGGTTTGACACGAATCTCGCGAAGCCTGTCAATGGCTACGCAAGCTCGATGAACGCGACGAGGCTTCAAACGATCAAGTTTGCGGCAATGGGGCTCCACATCGGAAAGCGAAAGAGTTGGAAGAACTCGGCTTTCGGCATACGTCGGCGATTGCATCAAGTCCGAAGCCTTCTCCATCCGCCCCGAATACTTCCATTTCCAGATCGTCATCTCTCGTGTCGATACAAGCCCTTCGGCGACGCCCAACGACACACAAGCGGCCTGGTGGGGGCAACGACGGGCGGACGATCTCACCAACCAGCGACATTCTACTGCTCCCCAATCGGAGGGGCGGAGAGGATCCACTCCGCTGGCTTTACCGAGCTTGAAACGCGCAGGCAAGCGTAAACATGGGCGTCGCCTCGTCTCCGAGACCTGGGAAGGTCGGGTATACGTCGGCGTCCGCGATGAGATACGGTTCGTCGGGGAGTACCGTCGACATTGAATCCGCACAAATCCCCCATGACTTCAGGTTGATACGGTCAACTGCCGCAGCACCTCCACTCGGCGCCATGGCGACAACGGCTGAGAGACTGAAGTCATAGGGGACGTCGCAACCCACGCGGTTCCGAGTAGAAACAAGTTCCGGTTCATCATCAGGTGGGATCACAAAGCACTCACCAACTTCGACCATTCGTTCCGGAGCCAGGCCGAGGTTTTCGAGAGCGTCCCACTGAGTCGAAACAAAGGGGCCTACGTGCGACACGTTGCCTATCACGAGTTGGGCTACAGAGGACATCGGAACATACGTGCAGATTGTCTGATTGCTCGACTCCTGGGAGCCGGAGCGAACATCCCAAGACCCTTGGGTCGTGTCGAGCCGTTCGAAGTCCACATACGGCAGGGACGCCTTCTCACACATAGCCGGACTCCAATTCGCCGACGCTGGGAGCGCAGCTATAGCGAGAACCTCTCCTCGACCCTCGCTTGAACACGATACGATTTCGATGGACTCGGAGGCCTGTTCGATGTCAACACAGTCACCGACTCTGAGAGCCTCCCAGGGGACGCGACTTCCTACCTTGTTCTCCAATCGACGTCTATCCAATTCCAGAGCACTGTCGATCACTTCGAGCAATTGATCTGCTGCAGCGACTGTCCACAGGGTCGCGTCATCCCGCCCAGCCCGACTACCCGGCTCCAGGAGACCTTCCCGGACTGCGGCCACCGCTTCGTTGAGCTCCTCGGCTGCGTCCTCCACAGCATCGTGGCGAGTATCGCTCGCGCCGTATTTTGCAGCTTCTTTCGTCGCGTCGACGAGACTCTCGGTTTCGGTTCTCTGGAGGACTAGTTGGGTGGAAGCGACGTCTTGGGTGATCTGGCGACTGTCCCAAAGCGCATTAATCTCCAAGACTCGATTCGCTGATCGCTCAGCCCGCGTTCCGATGTTTGACAGTGCTAATTCGTAGGCGTGGGCGTCAAGAACCTCCGCATCCACGGCGATCGTGGTCGTTGACGAGGTAGAAATCGTTGTCGTTGGTTCGATAGCCACCTGACTGTCATCACGATCATCGCGCGAACCGAACAGTGATACCGCAACAACGCCTGCGATCGCGAATAGGGCGATCGCTCCGTAGGCGAGACTTCTCCGGCGCTTGGCGGTGCCGCTTTGAGGTCGGGCGACGCTGCTTGCGAGGGAGTAGCCAGAACGGCAAATGGGGCAAAGCGCGTCGCCGGTTCCGGCGAAGACGTGCTTCTTGGCCGCGCAGGTTTTTGTTGCTGCATCAGCGAGGCTCACGGAGGAAGGTTCGGCTCCCCATTCATGTAAGAGCCACGTAGATCCATCAATGCGCCTCTGCGCCCACCCGGCACTCGTGCGGATCCATGGAACATGTATCGCGTCGTCGTCCAGGCCTTTCTCAGCGTGACACTGGAGGCATTGGTCAACGCCGCGATACCCGAAGCCGCACTCAGGACAAACGTACATCTCCGTGCTCATGGCCGTCCGATCAGCTACAGGAGGTAGGAGAAC
>QQUL01000308.1 GCA_008501565.1 Armatimonadota bacterium | reverse complement strand
GGATGAGCGGAGATCGCGCCAAGGAGCCAGTCATTCCCGTCATGGGCGTCGTTCTTGCCGGGATGGGCCTCGTCCTGATTGGGTTGTGGACGATCGAGCTTCCGTGGCCATCGCGAGATGCCGACGGAGTGCAGATCTCGATCTCAGAACCCATTGCAATGTCGACCCGGATTCCGTGGACGGTCATTTTCGTCTTGGCCGTTGTCACCTATCTGCTGACAAAACTCCTGCGAAACCATATCGAGGTGGGTCCCAGGAAAGTACTTACGGCACTCTGGGTCCTGTCCTTCCCCGTCCTGTTCCTCGTCGTGTTGAGGGATCCATCACCTGACGTTGGCCGAATCTTTTCGTGGTACATACCCGTCGCTATTGGATTCATTGTCATCGGTGGGTTGATCCTCAATTTCGTTGCCGATTCGCGAGGGGAGCTCGGACGAATTGTGGGAGCTCTCCTACTCATCGCCGCGCTTGTGTCGTTCTTCTTCTCCGCCGAATTCATTGTCCGCTTCTCGCTGCTCGCGTTGGCCCTGTTTGCTCTTGCCGCTCCGACATTTGGTGGAGAAGGAGGTAGTCGCCGCTCGTTCCTCGGGGCATGGGCTGGGACGGTCACCGTGATCACCTTCTTCATCATGCTGCTTGCGGCACCGTCGACGGTCGAGGTTTCCGGCGGGCAGTCGCCGTTCGGTGGCCTATTGCTCACCATCCTGCTTTCGACGGTTGCGATCGTTCTTTCCCTACCTCTTGGAATTGTGCTCGCACTCGGTAGGTCATCCACCATGCCGATCTTCCGACTCATGTCCACCGCGTACATCGAGCTTGTGCGCGGTGTACCCCTGATCACATGGCTCATCGTTGCCTTCATCATGCTTCCCGTCGCTCTTCCTGAGGGAATTGAGATCGATGGTGTCGCGAGAGCGATCGGTGCCATGACCATGTTCTCTGCTGCCTACCTTGCTGAGAACGTACGTGGCGGACTTCAGTCAATACCGAAGGGCCAATACGAGGCATCCCAAGCGATGGGGCTGTCGGTGATGCAGACAACGGTGTTCATCGTGCTTCCGCAGGCATTGCGTGCCGTCATCCCCGCTCTCGTCGGTCAAGTCATCTCATTGTTCAAGGACACCTCACTTGTGACGATCGTTGGTTTGTTCGACTTTCTCCACATCGCCCGGGTTGTTATTCCGGGTCAGGGGCAACCTTTCAACTTCATCGGGATAGTCCAGGAGCCGCTGCTGTTTGCAGCAGTCGTCTATTGGATGTTCACATTCACCTTCAGCCGCATCTCGCTGCGGCTTGAGAAGCGTCTCGGTGTAGGCGAGCGCTAACAGGATTCACAAGGAGCCGATATGTCAGACAATGGAACACCTGCCGAGAGAGTGCTTGGCGACCCGATCGTCATCACCGAAGGAGTCAAGAAGTGGTTCGGTGACTTCCAAGCGCTCAAGGGTGTGACGGCGACCGTACGCGAGCGCGAGGTGGTCGTGATCATTGGGCCATCAGGTTCAGGGAAGTCAACGTACATCCGTTGCATCAATCGACTTGAGGCTCATCAAGAGGGAACCATCATTGTTGATGGAACCGAGTTGACGAACGACATCAAGAACGTTGAAAAGATCAGATCTGAAGTCGGCATGGTGTTCCAGCAGTTCAATCTGTTCCCCCACCTGACGGTTCTCGACAACATCACGCTCGCACCACAGTGGGTGCGCAAGATCCCGAAGGCGGATGCGGAGGAGAATGCCATGGCACTCCTCGAGCGTGTCGGAATCCCCGAGCAGTACCTGAAGTATCCCGGCCAACTCTCGGGCGGTCAGCAGCAGCGAGTCGCCATTGCGCGGTCACTTGCCATGAATCCCCGCATCATGCTCTTCGACGAGCCAACCTCGGCCCTCGATCCCGAGATGATCAAGGAAGTCCTCGACGTCATGCAGGAACTTGCGCTCTCGGGAATGACGATGATGGTCGTGACCCACGAAATGGGCTTCGCCCGCGAGGTCGCCGACCGTGTGTTCTTCTTCGACTACGGAACGATCGTGGAAGAGGGAACCCCCGAACACTTCTTCACAAACCCGCAGCACGACCGGACGAAACTATTCCTTAGCCAAATCTTGTAGATCGGTCACGGGCTTGTACGAACCGGCTGTGTCGCCGGGGTTGCGAAGGGGGGCTGGCAATCATCCATGCCAGCGCCAAGATCGGGTAGCCATTTGGGCGACAGACCACTAGTTCTCGAGACCGCAGGCGTGCTCACAAAGAAGAGGATTCGCGGTGTGGAAGCGTCCGTATCGATTCTCCACGCCTGGCACAACCCAGGCATGAAGCATCCACATGTCCATGCCGTTCACCCAGTCACCAGGGCAGTCTTCGCGCACGATGCCTTCTTCCCCGATCATTCCGTTGACGAAACACACACCGAGATGCCGGTGCCACGAGTCCTCCTCGCCGACGAATCCCTCCGGCCGTTCGTCGGACGTGACCCAATACGAGTACGCGACCAGCTCGGGATCCTCTCCCCATACCAGTGTGTCAAAGAGCAGCATGGATGGTTCTGCCGGATCGAACGGTCGATCGACGATTGACCATTTGACGTAGTGGGCGCCAACGCCGTCATTGACGGCAGACGCCAGAACATAGCCAGCGGCCTCGATCTCCTCAAGCGTGTCGTAGCGCTCAATTGCCTCGGTGGCGGCTTTCCACTGTGCATCGAATGCGGCCTGTTCTTCAGCCGTCATTTCGTGGCCATGGCCTGCGTTGTCGTGCCCGTGATCATGGCTCTCGGATGCGGGGATCGGCGCGCTTCGCTCGTGGGCGAGCAGTGCCAATGCCACCGCTTCGTCCCTGGGGAGCCGTGATCGGTCCACACCGTCCATCAGCAGCTCCGCATCGGCGCTTGTATCGGAAGCCTGCGTTGCAAGGTATATCACGAGGATGCCCGTTGCGATCACAGCGAAAACTAGCAACCAGGCAACGTACCGAGGGATGGACCTGCTTGGCACTACTTCGTGTTCTTGGTTGTCAGTCAACGCCATTGCGTGAGGTCCTTCCTACACGTCCACGAGGCTAGCCCTCACGGTTGGCTTCGCTGCACGCAGCCAGATCTTGTACACCTCCACACAGGCGATGACCACGATGACGCCTCCGATTGCCATTCCGAAGTGAGCCACATCGAGGGCCTCGGTTCGGAATACCCGCTGCAGGAACGGCACGTACAGGATCATGAGATGTGTGGCGAGGCCAACACCCACGGCCCCGAGCATGGATTTGTTTGACCGCAGACCGACCGTGAACAGCGATGCCCGTTCTGTTCTGATCTCGAGGGCGAGGCCGAGCTGCCCAAAGATGAGCACGGTGAACACGACCGACTGCCACGATGAGTCGTCTGCGTTCCACAGGAGGAATCCGGCTCCGAGCGCTACCACCGACAGGATGAGGCCAAAGATCACGATGAACTGCGTGGTGCCACCACCGAAGATCGACTCGGTTGCCGATCGCGGTGGGCGTTCCATGACGTCGTCCTCGGCGGGTTCGACGCCAAGGGCGAGCGCTGGAAGGCCATCGGTGACGAGGTTCATCCAGAGGATCTGGAGAGGTAGCAATGGAAGTGGCATGCCGAGGAACGGTCCAATGATCATCACAAGGACCTCGGATGTGTTGCATGTCAGTAGGTATTTGATGAACTTGCGGATGTTGTCGTAGATCACCCGCCCCTCTTCAACGGCAGCCACGATCGTTGCGTAGTTGTCGTCAAGAAGCACCATGGCGGCAGCCTGTTTCGATACGTCGGTGCCGGTGATCCCCATGGCGATCCCGATATCCGCCTTCTTCAGGGCGGGAGCGTCGTTGACGCCGTCCCCTGTCATGGCGACGAGTTCGCCATCGGACTGAAGAGCGGAAATGAGTTCGAGCTTGTGTTCGGGGGAGACTCGTGCGAAGACGGAAGTCTGCTTGGCCACCTCCTTGAAGGCTTCGGGGTCCATGTCATCGAGGTCCGAGCCGATCACCACCTCATCCGACGTCGTGATGCCGATCGATTGGGCGATGTGTCGGGCCGTCAATGGGTGATCCCCGGTGATCATGACCGGCCTGATACCGGCCGCGATCGTGTCGCGAATCGCGCCGGGAACTGATTCTCGTGGAGGGTCGAGAAGACCGAACATTCCGACGAAAATCAATCTCTCCTCGATGTCATCGTCGACTTCGGATGTGGCTCGCGGTCGGGCAGCGAGCCCGAGGATCCGCATCCCCTTTGACGCCAAAGCCTCCTCGCTTTCCGTGATCCGACGACGCCAGGTGTCGTCCATGTCAACGATGGCGCCCTCGACCCACACTCGATTTGAGCAGTCGAGGAGTCCAGCAACGGCACCCTTCGTGAACGCGACATAGGGAGGAATCACATCCCCGAGGGCGGCGAACAGGTCCTCAAGATCTGCTGGTACGTCGGTCGGGTTGGTCGGTGTTCGATGCACCGTCGTCATTCGCTTCCGAACGGAGTCGAACGGGACCTCACCGACCCTCGGCATGACGTCCTCGATGTCGGACTTGATGAGCCCAACTCGGGCCCCGGCGATCACCAGTGCACCTTCTGTTGGGTCACCGACCGCAACGAGTTCCTCGTCGTCGACGAGCGAAGCATCGTTGCACAACAGACCGATCAGAAGTGCAAGTTCAATGGTCGGCGAGTGCCCCGCGACGATCGGGTTGTCATCGACGAGCTCAAGACGGTTGTTGGCAACATCAAGAACAACCGCGGTCATGCGATTCTCCGTAAGGGTCCCGGTCTTGTCCGTGCCTATCACACTCACGGAACCAAGGGTCTCCACCGCGGGGAGCCGCCTGATGAGTGCGTTTCTCTTGAGCATGCGCTGGGCCCCGAGGGACAACGCAATGGTCACAACGGCTGGCATCGCCTCCGGAATCGCAGCGACAGCCAAGCTCACGGAGGTCAGGAGAAGAGTTTCCAGGTCATCGCCTCGGAGGAGGCCCATGACGAACAGGACCACGACCAAACCCCCTGCAACGCCAGCAAGGATCTTCCCGAGATGATCCAATCGGTCCTGGAGCGGAGTGCGAGTGTCCTCGACGCCCTGAATGAGCGAGGCGATCTTGCCGAGTTCGGTCCTCATACCGGTATCGGTGATCACCACCTCGCCTCGGCCACGCGTGACGACGGTCCCGCTGTAGACCATGTTTCTGCGATCCGCGAGGGCCCTCGCCGACTCGTAGACGACATCTGCTCGTTTCGATACCGGTTCCGATTCACCGGTGAGCGTGGCTTCCTCGATCTGGAGGTTCGCTTCCTCGACCAGTCGACCATCGGCAGGGACGACGTTGCCCGCTTCAAGGAGGAGCCTGTCGCCCGGTACGAGGTCAGGCGACGGGATGTCAACGATCCGCCCCGACCGTCTGACTCTGACATTGGGAACCGCGAGGTGGCGAAGCGCCGCCATCGCTTCCTCCGCCCGGCTCTCCTGGACGTACCCCATCACTGCGTTGAGGATGACGATCGCGGCGATGGCTACCGCTTCGATCCAGTCGCCGAGGAATGCAGAAATGAGCGCCGCAGCAACGAGCACATAGGTCAGAACGCCCTTGAACTGTGCCAGAAGGATCGAGAGCTTGCTCTTTCCGGCCACCTCCTGGATCTCGTTCGGCCCAACACGCGCCAGACGTGAATGAGCCTCTTCATCCGTCAGCCCAGCTGTGCCCGATTCGTGCGCGGCAGTCGTGTCAGCGGAAGATCGTTGCGACCAATCGGTGTATTCCAACGGGACCCAGTCATCGCTACGTGTCACCAAGTTGACTCCAAAGATCCCCCTCAGCGAGATCGATCACCGTCCAAGCCATTGCCAGTGCACCCTCGCGTATGGTTTCCATGCCCTTGTCGGTCAGTGTCGCAGCGGCGAATTCCCGCTGATGATTCACGGCCGGATCACAAGCGAGGCTGAGCATCGGATGAATCGCGGGTACCTCGTGGGAGACGTTGCCCATGTCTGTCGACCCGGACGTTTCTGCGTCCACCTCAGCGAAGTACGGCATTGGCCGTCCGGCGAGTCGAGAGTTGTCCGAGTACAGCTTTGCAAGCACCTTGTCTGATCGCAGATCCTTGTATCGGTGACCGGTTTGGCTGACCTTGAAGGTGCACCCGGTCGCTCGGGCGGCGCCCTCGAAACAAGCGGTGACTTGTTCGACGAGGGTGTTGAGTCGAGCGTCGGTGGCCGACCGGACGTACCACGACATCGTGGTGTGATCAGGGACGATGTTTGGTGCAGCGCCGCCGTGGGTGATGATCCCGTGGATCCGATCGGAATCCAGTGTGTGTTGACGGAGCGCAGCGACGGCCGTGTATGCCTGGACGGCAGCGTCGAGGGCGTTGACTCCGAGATGAGGAGCACTCGATGCGTGGGAAGCCTTCCCGAAGAACTCCACATCGATGTGATCAACAGCGAGAAACACAGGATCAACCACGTCCACGGGACTCGGATGGATCATCATCGCGGCAGCAACGCCCTCGAAGGCACCGGCGTTGATCAGATCGACCTTGCCTCCGAAGTGCTCTTCGGCCGGTGTTCCCAGAACGGTGACGCGGATCCCCAACTTCTCTGCAACGGGTGCGAGGGCGATTCCGGCCCCGATGCCGGCTGCCGCGATGATGTTGTGTCCACAAGCATGCCCCACTTCCGGTAGCGCATCCATCTCGGCGCAGATGACAACGGTCGGGCCGGTCGTCCCGACGGTCGCCTCGAACGCCGTTTCGAGACCGTATGCCGGCGCTTTGACATCGAACCCACCCGCTCGAAGCATGTCCACCATCCTGGCCGACGTCTCAATCTCCTCGAAGGCGATTTCGGGGTTTTCATACATCCAGCGTGACAACTCTCGGATACCCTCCTCATGCTCCAAGAATTGCTTCTCGGCCTCCTGTTTCGAGTTGGCTTGCGAGGTCGTCATGGGTCACTCCCGGAATAGTGGCGCTCTGTGGTTCGTTCCATTGTGTGGCACCCGGCGAAGCTATGTGCCCATGCACCTCACTGAGTCTCCCACGGCTCCGTACTCTGGGGTCAACAAGGAGGATTGATGGGCCACTACCACGACGAAGCACAGCGCTACCACGCGACTGCCGCAGAACTACGCAAGATGATTCCCGCAACCTATGACGGGTACCGAACCATGCACAAGGAGGCAATGAGCGACGGCGAGCTCAGTGCCGGTGTGAAGGAGCTCATTGCGCTTTCCTACGGCATTGCCGAACGGTGCGATTCCTGTATTGCTTCCCATGCGAAGGGAGCCGCCCGCGCAGGTGTAACTCAGCAGCAGGTGGCCGAGGCCGTGTCGGTTGCGATCTTGATGCAGGGCGGGCCGGGAACCGTCTATGGGGCGAAGGCCTTTGAAGCCTTCAAGGAGTTCGAGGCAAAGTACGCATGAGCCTGCTTGCCTCGTTCCCTTCTCCGTCCCAGAACGTCATTGAGATCGGTCCGTTGACAATTCACGTCTATGGCATCCTGATCGCGATCGGCGTCATCATCGCGATCGTCGTGTCGCGAAATCGGTACATCCGGTTCGGCGGTTCGGGTGAAATGTTCGAGCGAGTAGCGATCTGGGGAGTGGTCATTGGCTTCCTGGGAGCACGAGCCGGGTATGTGATCACCCACACGCACCGCTTCGAGGGAAGGCCGTGGGCAGCGTTCTACATATGGGAAGGCGGGCTTGCGCTCTACGGCGGGCTCCTGTTGGGTGCTCTGACCTTCATCTACCTCCTCAACCGTTGGAAGGGAGATGTCTTCGCCGTCGGCGATGCGGTGGCCATCGGCGTTCCCATTGCCCAGGCAATCGGTCGATGGGGTAACTACTTCAACCAGGAGCTGTTCGGTACCCCGAGCGACCTCCCGTGGGCGGTCGAGATCGATCCGGACAAGGCTGCTGCCGCTGGTTTTCCGGGCGCTACGACCTTCCATCCCACATTCCTGTACGAATCACTGTGGAACCTGCTGATACTCGTACCGATCATTCTGTGGCTCGAGAGAAAGGCCAAGCTCGCCAAGAGCGCGTCCTTCGGTCTCTACGTCGCCGGATACGCCTTCATTCGCTTCCTGATGGAATTGATGCGCACCGACACCACATTTCGATTCCTCGGCCTCTCCCGCAACGGTTGGGTCTCGATAGCCGCATTCCTCTTCGGTGTCGGTTGGGTCATCTATGC
>QQUL01000368.1 GCA_008501565.1 Armatimonadota bacterium | reverse complement strand
GGCCATCGAGGAGGACGCCCACGCCGTTGCGATCACCTCGTATCAGGGCGGCCACATGGAGTTCTTCACGTACCTGCGCTCGCTCCTTGATGAGGGAGGGGGTGCCGACATCAAGATCTTCGGTGGTGGCGGGGGGACGATCCTCCCCCACGAGGGTGATGAACTGCTAGAGAACGGCATTGCGAGGATCTATTCACCTGACGACGGCCGGGCTCTCGGGCTTGAGGGCATGATTGATGATCTCATTGCAAACGCACGTTCCGACAAGCCAATATTTGACGGTCTCGTTGACGATGTGCTCGAAGGTAGGCCCGCAGCCATTGCCAGAGCGATCACAACCGCTGAGAACGAGCCAGATCTTGCTTCCGCACAGCTCAGGATGCTTCGGGAGGCGGGGACAACCCGCACCGTTCCGGTCGTCGGATTCACAGGCACCGGTGGGTCCGGAAAATCATCGATTGTTGATGAGCTGGTCCTCAGGTTCCGGCGTGACTTTCCGGCGAACAGAATCGCAATCATCTCCGTTGATCCATCGCGACGTCGCTCGGGGGGTGCTCTTCTCGGCGACCGGATTCGGATGAACGCTGTCGAAGGCGATCACTGCTACATGCGATCACTCGCAACGAGACAGGCCAATCTTTCGATATCGCCACACGTCGCCGATGCCGTCTCGATCGTGAAGGCGGCGGGGTTCGACCTGATCTTCCTTGAGACATCGGGTATCGGCCAGTCCGACACGCAGATTGTCGATGCGTCGGATGTCGCCGTCTACGTCATGACACCTGAATACGGTGCAGCGACTCAGTTGGAGAAGATCGACATGCTCGATTTCGCCGATGTCATCGCCATCAACAAGGCCGACCGTCTCGGTGCTGCCGACGCACTCCGCGATGTCCGCAAGCAGTACAAGCGGAACCACAAGTTGTTTGATGTCGACGACGACGCCATTCCCGTCTACGCAACGGTTGCGTCACGCTTCAATGATGCCGGGACCCAGCAGTTGTATGAGGCCATCATCGGAGCCGTAGGCGCAGCCTTCCCTGATGCCCTCGGCCCTGTCGAGCACCGGCAGGGGATAGCATGCACCGATCCGCTGATTCCACGATCCCGTGTCAGATACCTGTCCGAGATATCCGCTGCCATTCGTGGATACAACACTGACACCGAACGTTTCGCTGAAACGGCAGCCAACCTTGAGGCAGTTGAGAGAGTTGCCGCCATCAGTCCGGACGCCACTCTTCCGGATGTGGAGCCGCTTCCCTCAGACGTTGCCGAGCAACTCGCCGAGTGGGATACAACGGTTGCCACCTATGACGCTGAAACGGTCTCCTACGACGTGCGGGGTCGCACGATCGAGGTCGACAACGCCGTAGAGACTCTGTCAGGAACGGTCTTTCCCAAGGTGATCCATCCGAGGATTCGAGGAAACGGCGACCGCGTCTCGTGGTTGCGTCAGGAGAACCTTCCGGGACGCTTCCCGTATACGGCGGGTGTCTTCCCGTTCAAGCGGGAAGCCGAGGATCCGACGCGCATGTTTGCCGGCGAGGGTGGCCCCGAACAGACGAACCGCCGGTTCCACTATCTCGCTGCAGGCATGCCAGCTGCCAGGCTTTCCACCGCATTCGACTCCGTCACGCTGTACGGCCATGAGCCAGATCTGCGTCCTGACATCTACGGGAAAGTCGGGAACTCGGGGGTGTCGGTTCCGACGCTTGACGATGCCAAGAAGCTCTATTCCGGGTTCAACCTCAGCGATCCGACCACGTCGGTGTCGATGACGATCAACGGCCCGGCGCCCATGATGCTTGCCTTCTTCCTCAACACGGCAATCGATCAGGCATGTGAGCGGTACATCATCGCCAACGGCCTCGCCGAGAAGGTGGAGGGGCGCATCGCAGAGATCTTCGAGGAGCTCGGCGGTGACCGTCCTGCCTATCACGGTGATCTGCCGCCGGGACACGATGGCTCCGGCCTCATGCTCCTTGGTGTATCGGGATCTGACGTTCTGGATGCAGAGACATACGAACGCATCAAGGCCGAAACCCTGACGCAGGTTCGGGGCACGATCCAGGCGGACATCCTCAAGGAAGACCAGGCGCAGAACACCTGCATCTTCTCCACCGAGTTTGCGCTCGGAATGCAGGGGGACATCCAGGAGTACTTCATCGAGCACGGGATCCGAAACTTCTATTCAGTCTCAATCTCGGGCTACCACATGGCCGAAGCAGGCGCGAACCCGATCTCACAACTTGCGTTCACCCTTGCCAACGGTTTCACCTTCGTCGAGTACTACCTCGCACGGGGTATGGAGATCGACGATTTCGTTCCGAATCTGAGCTTCTTCTTCTCGAACGGACTTGATCCCGAATACGCCGTGATCGGGCGGGTTGCAAGACGCATCTGGGCCAAGGCGATGCGCGACGTGTACGGAGGATCCGAACGCAGCCAGAAGCTCAAATACCACATACAGACATCGGGGCGTTCCCTGCACGCACAGGAGATCGAGTTCAACGACATCCGCACCACCCTGCAGGCGCTGTACGCCATCTACGACAACTGCAACTCACTCCACACGAATGCGTTCGACGAAGCCGTGACCACACCAACCGAAGGTTCCGTTCGCAGGGCTCTTGCGATCCAGCTCATCATCAACCGTGAACTCGGCCTCGCCAAGAACGAGAATCCGATCCAGGGTTCCTTCATCATCGAGGAACTGACGGACCTGGTGGAGGAAGCGGTGCTCGTGGAATTCGATCGGATAACCGAGCGAGGCGGCGTTCTTGGTGCGATGGAATCGATGTACCAACGATCGAAGATCCAGGAAGAGTCGATGAAGTACGAGCACCTCAAGGACAGCGGCGAGCTCCCAATCATCGGCGTCAACACATTCCTCTCCGCGGAGGGGTCGCCGTTCGTGACGCCGGATGAGGTCATTCGATCTGACGACGACGACAAGGAGAGACTGATAGCCGATCTGGGGGCACTTCACCACCGTGAGCGAAAGAGGTCCGAAGTGGCCCTCCAGGAACTCCAGGCAGTCGCGTTGCGCGGCGAGAACATCTTCTCGGCGTTGATGGAGGCCACCAAGGTCTGTTCCCTCGGTCAGTTGTCGGACGCTCTCTTCGCCGTCGGCGGAAAGTACCGTCGGAACATGTAGGGGCAGCATCCCCGATGCTGCCGCTTTCAGCTTTCGGCTCACAGCTTTCAGCATGGGCATTTAGCTCTTGGTTCGGATCCGACCCGTACCATGGTGCGATGGAGTTTTCAGACGTTGTGCGCAAGCGTCGCAGCATTCGTTCGTACCGAGCGGAGGTTCCGCCATCCGACGTGGTCGACCGGATCATCGATACGGCACGCCGTGCGCCGTCTGCAGGCTTCTCCCAGGGCCTCGACTTCCTCGTTCTGGATGACCCCGGGGCCGTCGCCACGTTCTGGCGTTTGACCGATGATCCCGACCACGACGTCAGGGAAACGACGGGGGAAGCTCCGGTGGTGGTGCTTGTGTTCTCGGACCCGAAGCGGTACCTCGCGAGGTATTCCGAGTCCGACAAGCTTGAGTTCGAACTCGACGATCTCGACCGCTGGCCCGTCCGCTTCTGGGACGTGGACGGCGGAATGGCCGCCATGCAACTCCAGCTTGCGGCGGTAGATGCCGGTCTTGACACCTGGTTCTTCGGGATCGGCTACGGCGAAGATGCGGTCCGAAGCGAGTTCTCGGTCCCAGACGATCGGATGATGGTTGGTCTCATCGCACTCGGATATCGAGCAGATGATGAGGCGCCGACCGGTTCAGGAACCACGCGCCAGCGGCGCCCGCTCGGGGATCAACTCCACCGCAACACTTGGAAGCTCTGACGTCGGACGTCGGACGACAGACGACAGACGTCGGGAACCCGAAGCGGGTTCCTTGGAGTTCAGCAGCTGAACTCTTGAATTCTGATTCAGGGTAGATCGATGGTCACCGTGGCGCCGATGTCCGGCTCGCCTTCGGGACCGACGGTTCCAACATAGATGTCGACCATGCCGGAGGGTCCATCCGTGACGATGGTGTCGTACGCCTGCCATGCGTCGGTCCACCCCCCGAGAGCCAGCGAGCGATTCCCGACGAGATTCCCTTCCGTCAGGACCTCGACGCGGATCTCTTCGAGGCTGGGAGCTGCGTATCCCTCAACAGAGAAGGGATAGATCGTCGGCCCCGGTGTCGGGGTCAGGACGATTGACGTTGGCGACACGATGGCGCCGGCGGCCGTGCTGTCGGATTCCACATCGATGATGTCGATTATCAAGGTGGATGGCGCCGATGTTGTGGATGCGCGTGCACCGATCGTGTGGCCCGGCTCTGAATGGATGTCGATGAAGATCCGACCCTCGTCGCCGCGCACGACGAAGATGCGATGGGCAAGGTCTCCGTCGGCGAGCATGTCAGCGACCGCCGTCGTGTCAAGACTCTCCGGCAGAACCACGCGGACGATCCCGGCATAGGCAAGGACTGACACACCCGTCGGGCCGAGTGAGCTTGCGGGGGCGCCGGAATCCGATGCGAACGAAACCACGACGCGCTCACACGTCGCCGAATCCTCCCATCGGATTGTCGAGATCGTGGTCGCGTCGCCGACGTCCTCACCGAGTGCCGCGACAAGCCCTTCTGTGCCGAATCGCAGATCTCCGATCTTGCATATCTCATCGGACGGAACTGTCGTAGTCGTCGTGGTCGGCACTGTGACAGGAGCAGTGGTCGATGAGGTGTCCGATATCACTGACGAACATGCGGTTGCCGCGAAAGCGAGCACGGCCACAGTGAGGATCGATCGACGCATGCCGGGAGGGTACTTCGTCCGTCGACGTCGCAGCTGATGCCGTCGTATCCGATGCGGACGAGCCGTGATACCGTCCCTTCGTGCTGGGAACACCCGATCCAGATCTTGCCCTGCGGCTTCTCGACGCTTCCTCGGACGCGCAGGAACTCATGGCGACCGCGAGCCACCTCCGCGATGAAGGTCGCGGACGGACAGTCACGTACTCGCGCAAAGTATTCGTTCCCATCACCACCCTGTGTCGTGACACCTGTACCTATTGCACCTTCGTCAAACCTCCGGGGAACGGAGGCGAGTACCTGACCCCAGAAGACGTGCTAGCGATCGTCACGGCCGGCGACGAGCTCCACTGCACCGAGGCGCTTCTCACGCTCGGGGACCGTCCCGAGGACAAGTGGCCCCAGGCGCGTGCATTCCTCGACAAGCAGGGCGCTTCGTCAACCATCGAGTACGTGGCAATGATGTCGGAACTCATCCGTGCTGAAACCGGCCTGTATCCACATGCGAACCCGGGGGTCATGTCGAAGTCGGACATTGCACGCCTCCGACCAACCAACGTTTCGATGGGAATGATGCTTGAGAACATCTCCGACCGCCTCACCGAACCGGGGATGCCGCACCACAACTGCCCGGACAAGGTGCCAGCCGTACGGGTCGAAACGATCCGCGAAGCCGGGCGCCAGGCGGTGCCATTCACGACGGGGATTCTTGTCGGCATCGGGGAAACACCTCGTGAGGTGGTCGACAGCCTCTTCGCCCTACGGGACCTCGCTACCGAGTTCGGGCACATCCAAGAGTTCATCATCCAGAACTTTCGTGCGAAGGCTGACACACGCATGCGTTTCAGTCCGGAGCCGACGATCCCGTACTTCATCCGGGTCGTAGCGCTCGCACGGTGGATCCTGGGTGCTGAGGCGAACCTCCAGGTCCCGCCGAACCTCACCGAGGACTTCTCCGTCTATCTCGCCGCTGGTATCAACGACTGGGGTGGAGTGAGCCCTCTCACGATCGACTGGGTCAACCCCGAGGCTCCATGGCCAGCACTCGAACGGCTCGAAGCGGTGACCGCAGACGGTGGTTTCACCCTCCGTCCGAGACTCCCTGTGTATCCGGAATACCTGACGAACCGCTGGGTGGATGGCCAACTGCTGGCCGATGCCGTCTCCAGCGCAACAACCGATGGCTACGCTGCCATCCCCTGCACCGAGATTCAAGGCACCGATGCCCACGTCCAAGGAGTGCGATGACCGAGATCACATTTCTCCAGCTTCGGCCGGCTGACGCTGTCAATGAAATCTGGGCATCGACACGCCGACGAGAGGGCACCTTGACGGTTGAGGTCGCGACACCCCTGCCCTCCGACGTCGTCGACGCGCAGAAGGGCGGTCTTCTCCTCGCCAGCGGTGATGCCTCTGTCGATGCACCGGTCTACGTCATTGAGCCGTCACGAGCCAAGATATTGGCAAAGCGTCGCGTCAAGGGATGGCGGGTCACCATTCTCGACTCGGACTCACGCATCGAAGTGCTCGATGCGTTGTCATTCACCAGGGCCCGATACTTGCGCACAAATCGGAGCTCGGTTGCGGATGCGGCTGAACTCGTTTCCCTCCCCGGTTCCGAAGCTGCCGTGTCAGTGTTCGTCGACACTGTTGCGGATGCCCTCGAAGCTGTAGAGGCCGGGGCTCGGGATCTCTTGTTGCGGGACTGGGACACCGAACGCATCGGCGAGTTGCGTGACGCCCTGGGATTGCCACTCATCGAGCGCGGTCCGTTCCCGATCGACGTTGAATATGACGATGCCGCTACTGAACTCGAAAAGGGTGCGTTCAGCGCCTATCTCAACCAGATCGACGGTTCTGGGCGAGCGCGACCGCGGGTGGAATGGGCTCCAGGCAAGGACCTCGACACACCTCAGCCAGACACCCGCGTTTCCGCTGCATGGCCCGACGATGCATGGCGTGGTCGGTCCCCGGCGACGGTGGAAGACGCGTCTGTGGAAATCCGAGGCATCCTCGAGCGAGCCCTTGCCGGTTCTGCTCCTTCGGTTGGTGAGATCGAGACCCTCTTCCGGGCTCACGGAACCGATGTCGAGACCATTGCTGATGCCGCCGATGTGCTCCGACGTCAGGCAGTTGGCGACGACGTAACGTTCGTGGTGAACCGCAACATCAACTACACCAACCAGTGCTACTTCAAATGCGGATTCTGCGCCTTCTCCAAAGGTCCCCGCTCGCTCGATCTCCGGGGTGAACCGTATCTCCTGTCGATCGACGAGGTCGTTGAACGATCATCCGAGGCGTGGGACCGAGGGGCGACGGAGGTGTGTCTCCAGGGCGGTATTCATCCCGACTTCACCGGCCAGTTCTACATCGATGTGGTCTCAGCCATCAAAGCGCGGGTCCCGAACATGCACATCCACGGTTTCACCCCCCTCGAGGTGTGGCAGGGGGCTGAAACGGCGGGAGTCACAGTGCGTGAACTCTTGGTCGCTCTGAATGACGCTGGTCTCGGAACGCTTCCGGGAACCGCCGCCGAGATCCTCGACGACGACGTCCGGCTCACGCTGTGCCCGGACAAGATCAGGACTGCGCAATGGGCAGAGGTCATGCTCACCGCACACGACATCGGTCTTCGAACGACGTCAACGATGATGTTCGGCCATGTCGATGGACCCCGCTCGTGGGCCAACCACATCGAGGTGCTGCGCGAGATACAACGTCGTACCGGAGGATTCACGGAGTTTGTTCCGCTGCCATTCGTCCACATGGGCTCACCGATCTGGTTGCGCGGACAGTCGAGGCCGGGCCCGACGTGGGACGAGGTCATCCTTGTCCACGCCGTGTCGCGGATTGCGTTCATCGGCCTCATCGACAACATCCAGGCGTCGTGGGTCAAGCTCGGCCTCGACGGTGCAGCCGTGCTCCTGCGATCCGGCTGCAACGATGTCGGTGGAACCCTCATGGACGAGTCCATATCGAGAGCCGCAGGCGCATCCCACGGAACCGAGGTCAGCGCCGCCGACTTCAGAGACGCCATCCTCGATCTCGACCGCAACCCGGTCCGACGAAACACGGTCTACCAACCGATCGAATCAGGAATCGTGATTTGAGATCTGATGACCGATGACCGATATCCGATGACCGTATTTTCAGAGGTCTGACGTCTGACCGAGTTCAGTGGGTGTCTGCGATTAGTTCCGATACCAACGCTGTCGCTCCGCTACTGCGGGCGATGGAGACGTGGTCGCTCGTTGTACTGATGCCGCCCCAGATGGTGAGGCGTCCCATCGAGAAACAGGACGCCGTGCCGTGGCGGTCGGCATGGGGCAGTGGACGTTCGAGCCCCGTCCATTCACCCGACCCGGTCGGCAAGAAGAAGACGGCCCCGGAGCTGTCGA
>QQUL01000363.1 GCA_008501565.1 Armatimonadota bacterium | reverse complement strand
GACAACCTCGGAATCACCATCGACGCGGTAGCCCCACATGTCGATCTTGACGCCGTTGGCGGCGTCGATCTCGCACACGTTCTCAAGAACCTCGAGATGCACCTCGTACTTCGCCTGATAGTCACGTGCGATCGGTGCGCCAGTATCAGGCGCGTACACGACGTGCACCTCACCCTCGGGCGCTGGCTGAAGATCTGCGACAGGCGTCAGCTCAGGTACGACGCTTTGGCTCGTGTCGACGGCAACTCCCGAACCACCGGTTGGTAGGTCGAGGTTGTCAACCGAGTTCTGTACGAGCAGATCCGCAGTTGCCTGATCCATCGATGGCCGCACCGCAATGAGGGTGAGGGCAATCGTTGCAATCAGGATGGCAAGTCCGACACCGGCGACGGCGACGGCTGTCCAGACACCGAGCACCGAATGGGTGTGGTCAGGCGTGGGTGGGTATGGCTGTTTTTCTGACATCCACTCTCTTCCCTTACTAGGAGCCAGAGCGTCTCAAAGGACGCTCTGGCTCTTTGTTGTGAGCTTCCGCTCAAGTGGTCTTTTTGAAGGGTCCGGGAGACCCGGATCCATTGTTTAGTGAGCTGCGCGGGCAACTAACCCTTGACTGGACCCTTCGGTCAGTTGAGGGACTTGATGTAGGCCGCAACGTCGTGTAGATCCTGATCAGAAAGTGATGGATTGCCACCCTTTGGTGGCATGTCCACACCCTGCGTGTTGGCAGGATCACTTGTGGGGCGCCCCACCTTGATGAACGCTACGAGCTCATCCTCGGAGTTGGCCACCACGAACTCGCTGGGAGCGAGTGGCTTACCGAGACCATCGACACCACCGGCGGTTGGGCCGTGGCATGTCGCGCAGGTTCCCGTGTAGACCGTCGCACCAGCGGCCGCATCTCCCGAGCCTCCTCCGGAAGCGGCAGTTGTTGTGGCTGAGCCACCGCCGTCCCCGTCCCCGCCGTCACCGCTGCTTCCACCGCATGCGGCGAGAGCAAGGGCAAGGACAGCGACAACGATGAACATCTTCTTGAGTGTCATGTTGTTTCTTCCTTTATCCGTTGTCATTGTGTTGGTTGGGTTCTTCCGAGCCCATGTTCATGTCGCCCATTGGCGTGTCTGTGTCTGTGTGATGATCGCCGATGAGGCCGCCGACATCGGGAAGCTCCATCACGGTGCTCCAATCGATGACCTCGCCGCCAACGTCGGTTGCGAATGCACTCGCTCGGTCCTCATCGGAGAACGAGAGAATGCTATGACCCATCGGGCTTGTGACCGACAACGTGGGAACGAAATATGCGACGTCAACGGCAACCCATTCCTCAGTCTCAGAGTCGTGTACCCATGTCTTTTCGGGATCAAGGCTATCGCCGGTCTGGCGTTGGTGGACGATAAGGCCCCCCACGTCGTCAAAGGACTTCTGCGTGCCGTCCGCGAGCTCGTATGCCGCGGCAAATCGTGCCTCGCTGATGATCATCCCACACTGCACGCAAAGGTCACGGCCATAGTTGATATCGGGAGGACCCGTGGTATCCGCTGACCCACATGCGGCCACGAGAAGCCCTACAAGAATCGCCATTATCGTGCGACTGATTCGCTGGTTCATACATCGCCACCTTTCGAAAAGCGCCACCACGCAACGGACACCGGAGCAACAACCCACACCGCAACCACCGCGATGAGGAGAACATCAAGGGACTCTCCGAACGAATCGACCGCGTACTGCCCAGCCGGCCCCAGGACATCGAGCGATCCGTCGAATGCTGTCAGCGCTGCGAGCCGGAACGCTTCGACCGGGTTGAAGACCGCCGATATGAACAGAGCCGACACCGGCATCTTGGTAGCCACCGCGGTACCCATCACCCCGAGGTCGCCCAAGAAGACAAGACCAAGCCACACAAAGATCGAAGTGCCGATTGCGGAAGAGCCGCTCGCTGTGAACGTCGAGATCAGAAGTCCGATGCCAAGCATCGCTATCGCAAGCAGCCACGACAGAATCGCAATACGAACGAAGCTTGCGGCATCCGCTCCCCCGCCTTGTGCCGCCGCAATCACACCGGCCACGCCGAATCCGCCGAACACGGTGGCGAAGAGGGCGGTGGCGAGCCCGATGTAAGTCCCCCAGAATGCCTCGGTGCGCGAAATCGGATGCGAGAGCAGGAACCGCAACGCTCCCGTTTCCCGCTGCCCCGCGAGGCTGTACGCACCAAGGGTGAGTCCCATGAGGGGAATGATGATTTGTGCGAGTGCAACCAACGATGCCGCCGTCCGGCCGAAGCTGCCAAACCCAGCGACTTGCGACCCGGGAAGCGCAGAGGAGGCGAGGATCGCAGCGAGGACCGCGAATGCCCCGGCCCAGAGCCAGAACCACTTGCTACGAACAGCGTCAGCGATTTCCTTTTTAGCGACGGCAGCAATGAGACGCAGTTCGGGTCGCTCCGAAACCGTGACCTGGACCTCGGCCGGTGACGCAGTCATCGCCACACCTCAAGATCCTCAATGGTGATTCCCGCATGTTGGAGTGCAGCGATGGCCTCACCCTTCCCCTGTGCCGAGACCTCCACGAGGACTCCCCGGGAATTCCTCTTCGCCTCAAAACCGCCGACCTGGAGCACATCGAGGGCTTTGGCAGCCGAGCCGTTCTCGAGAATCAGGTGGAGCCAGGCTCGGAGCCCGAGTTGTTCAGCGAGATCCGTCGGATCGCACTCCACGGTTATGCGTCCTTCTTCCATGGCCACGACGCGGTCGACGAGCATCCCGACTTCTTCGATGTGGTGTGATGTGACGACGAGCGTCCGCCCCTCGTGTCTCAGTCCCTCAAGGATCCCTATCGCTTGGTCACGCGCTCTGGCGTCCAGATTCGACGTTGGTTCGTCGAGGAGGAGAATCGGAGGGTCTGGAAGCAGCGCCGAAGCGATTCCGAGACGCTGCTTCAGACCTCCCGACAGCTCCCTGACCTTCTTGGACGTGTGGGGTGTGAGCCCAACCGTCTCCGTGACCTCATCGACGCGGTCGGGTCCGATCCGTCTCAGAGCCGCCGAATAGTCAAGGAGATCGACGACACGCATGTCGTCGTAGAACGACAGCTCCTGGGGCACATATCCCATTTGGGACCGGACGGTCTTGCCGGACGATCGGGCATCTGCGCCGTTGACGGTGATGGTTCCCTCGTACGACACGAGGCCGAGGAGGCATCGTACGACCGTGGTCTTGCCGGCTCCATTCGGTCCCCACAGGGCAACAGATTCACCCTCAGCGATCGAGAGGTTGAAATCGTCGACGACCGCTGTCTTGCCATAGCGTTTCGTGAGGTCGCTGATCGTGATCATGGTCCGACCTCCGTAGGATTCGCGGTGCGGCGTCGCCGAGAAGGGAAGGCAACTGCGACGACGCCGACCGCAAGCATCAAGAACGAAACAGCAACGAGTTCACGCGCTGATGTTCCCGATGCAGATGTGGACAAAGGTGTGAGGACGGGCCTTTCGACGAGGGGGTTGTCGTCTTGAAAGATCGGTTTCGGTCGCAACACCGGGAACATTTGTGCGGCGAGGCTGATTGCCTTGGCCGCCGGGGTCTCTTGGAAGAAGACAAGCTCCGGGTGCTTGTCTGTGATCGAGTTGTAGAGATCCTGGCCGTAGTACGCAATGTCACCGATCCCATCGGAATCGGCGTCGTAACCGGCGAAATCGCTCCAATAGTTACCGACACCGTCGACAGACCAGTCGTTTCCTTGGAAGTTTCCCGAACCAGTGGTGCCGACTTGTTCGGTGTTGTCGATGAATGTGTTCATCGAGATCTCGTTGCGGCTCACGGATGGTTGAAACAGCATGCCGGTTCGGTTGTACGCAAACAGATTGTTCTCGATCCAACCCTTCGAATCAACGGACCACGGGCTGTTGTCGAAATACACGCCGACGCGGTTCGCGATGAAGCGGTTGTGCTCGATCATGACGTCGTCCATGTCCTTGAGTCCGATGCCGTAGCCGCTCGGACCATTGTTGTTGGCCATGATGTTCCCGGCGAGGTGGGTCCGGCGCGAGTACATCAGGAATGCACCGACTGAGTTGTCAGACAGGTTGTTTCCTTCGATGCGGGCGTCGTCCGAGTACATGAAGTGGAGGCCGTAGCGACCGTCGGTGACGGTGTTGTTCGTCACGACAATCCGGTCGGTGAACCAGAAGACCAGGTCGCGCCCACCATTGACGGTGTTGTTGTCAACAACGGTTCCCTCGCATTCCCAGAGCCTGATGCCGTCACCCTTGCGAGCCGTTTCGACATCCTTGGAGCCCACGGAGTTCCCGACCACCAACGAGTCGGGTGCCGTTCTCAGGAATATGCCGAACAGAACGTTCTCAAGCACATTGTTCGAGACGGTCACTCGAGGAACATCGACCGACGTGACGCCAGAATCCTCACGGTCCAGTGAATCACCGGAGTTCCTGATCGTGAGGTTGTCGATGGTGACGTCGGGTGCCGTGATCGTGAACACGGAGTTGACGTCGTGGCCGTCGACAATCGCTCCACCCGTCGAGGTGATGGTCAGCGGTTTGTCCACCGTGACACCCCCCTCGTACTCACCTGCCTCCAGCACCAAAGTGGAGCCCGGTGCGGCTGCGTCGATGAGAGGTTGGAGCGGTGTCTGTGTCGATGCCGACGCCGTGGCCGTTGCAACGACGACGAGCGTCATCACAACGGCAACGACGGCGACCAGAACACCGACTCGCGTCATTTGGCAGCCGACTTCTCAATCAACGGTTTGTACGCCTTGCGGTGGTACCACAGGCCAACGGCGATCATCGCACTTGCGATGAATGCCAGAACCAACCCTGGACCTGGCAAGGCCAGAGTGTCGAATTGTGCGATCTTGGCTGGTCCGAATACCGGTGGCGTGAACTCACCGACGGCTGCTGCAAGCGGGGCTCGTGGATCGAGCTGGTTTCCGTACTTCCAGAGCCAGAACTGAAGATCGCCAATGAAGATGAATGGGAACAGCAATCCTGGCAACACCAGGAGCAGCACCCAACGGGTGCGAACGAGGAGGGCCGCAACCAGCAGGCCAGCGAGCACGATCACCGAGATGACCGCAACGCTTCGCTCAAAGACGGCTCCGTCATCAAACGACTTGAGGCCCACATAGTGGTTGAGACCCTCCAGTTCGCCAACGTCTCCTTCGAGACGGTTGACATACGCACGAACCTGCAATCCGTTCGGAAACTGGGGTGCCTTCAGGTACAAGACCCAGTAGGGCAGGAGGAGGGACACCATCAGCAGCAACGCTGCTCCGGTGAACATCCACGTCGGAAGTTGGTACTTCCGCGCGTCCTCCCCACGCTCTTCCTTGGGGATTCGTGGCCCCAGTATCCGATCGACAATTGACATGATTCGTACGCTTTCTTATCTACTCGGTTGGCTTGACGAGGAAGTAGCCAGCCATTTCAAGGTGAAGGGCTGAGCAGAACTCGGTGCAGTAGTACGGGAAGACCCCGTCCATGTCTGCGACAAACTCCACTGTTGCTGTTTCCCCTGGCTCAAGGCTCAAGTTGATGTCATATGCAGGGATCGAGAATCCGTGCGTCGCATCGAACGATGTGTCGATGTTCGTGACATGCCACGTGACGTGGTCACCCTGATTGATCTGGACACGATCTGGCGTGTAATGGCTACGTATCGCCGTCATCCAGATCTCGACCTCGTTGCCGTTGCGTTCGATCCGCTCGTTGCCAGAGACAGGAGCGTTCGGGTCGACGGACATGGTTGCCGGGTCAAATCCGATCTCCGGATAGACGGTCCACGGGTTCAACTTGTCGGCCTTGATGATCTGGGCATAGTGCGGTTCACCCATGCCGATCGGCATGTCGTACATGACCGTCATGCCACCGGTCTCCGGCTTCTCGGACGGCTCTGGAACCGTGTCGATCAGCTGGAAGTTCTGCGGGAGCAGAGGACCAGGCGGTAGGAATCGGTCGATGGACCACTTGTTGAGTGCCACGACATATCCACCGTCAGGGCTGACGGTGTCACCTTCAGGTGCCACGAGGTGACCAATGTTGTAGTGCACGGGAACAGAGCCCTCGAGCTTCCAACCATCGTCACCCCGGTAGTTCTCGCCGCCGAGACTCCACCGTGCAACGGCCGAGTCAAGGAACAAGCTCGTGTAGGCATAGCCCTTATCGTCGAACTGGGTATGGAGCGGTCCAAGACCAAGCTCAACCTGGGCTTCCATGACCGCGTCGAAGTCCAGAACGGGAACTCCGTATTGATCCGGCACCCAGTTCTCTGCCTCGATTGCGGCGATCATCTTCTCGAAGGAGTAGATGGTCGTGTGCGGATCGAGCTTGCCCGAGATGACCATGTAGTCGCCGTGCGGGGCAATGTCGACACCGTGCGGGCTCTTGGGCTCAGGGATGAAGTAGAGAACTCCCTCATCGATGAGTGTTTGGAGACCGATGACCGGGAACCCATTCACGTCGAACGTGGTACCAGCCGCGGCAAGTTCAACGGCCTTGTCGAGATTGATGGCGTGCATGTAGTCGTTGTCACGAGCCGATGCACCAGCCTCAAAGTTCTCGCCAGAGCCATCTTCGCCGGAACCCGTTGCGAGCTCGGTGTTGAACGAGTTACAGAAGATCCAGCCTTCTGAAACAAGCTTTCCTGCGTCACAGAGGTCCTGCCAGTACGGAGGCAGCTCCATCGCGAAGGACTGTGACTCGTCGACACGGCCAGCTTCACGGTCAAACTTCCAGACCGTGATCATGCCCTTGTAGTCGGTCTCGTAGTCCTCGATCGGCGCGTATTCCCAACCATGGGGAGTTGCGTACTGACCACCTTCGATGATCCACTCTGTGTCGGGCGTCACGAATGTTCCGCCGTGGTCGTTGATTGCGATCGGGTTCTTGACGATCTGCTTTGTTTCGAAGTCCCTCAGATCGATGACGGCGATACGTGCGTTCGCCTTGTCATTGATGAAGACGAATTCTCCGTCATAGTCGCCGGCGGTCTCGGACAGCGCTGGGTGGTGGGTGTCTGCCCACCGCACCTCGCGGCCATCGATATTGCCAGAGTCAAGGACCTCTTCGGTTCCGATGTTCCCGAAACCCCAGCCCTGCCATGGTTCCGGCGTAAAGACGGCGATGGTCTTCAACAGACGCATCGACGGCACACCGACCACAAACACCTGACCCGCGTGACCGCCTGAGGCGAACATCACATACGGGTCGTGCTCTCCAGACGGCAAATACGTCAGACCGGCAGACATCAACTGATCATCTGTCAAGGGTTGAAGACCGGCCGCCTCTCTTCGTTCGTTGATGCCTTCAGAGGATCCTGAACCGTCACCACCGCTGTTGGAGCATGCTTGGAGCACCAACGCGAAGACGGCGAACAGGGCCACGACGGCAAGAAGCGATCGGTTACGCCAAAAAGACGTGGTCGACCTTCCGCTCATTGTCTACTCTCCCTCACTCGGAACCCGTGCAATCCACGTCTTGTGGATCGTTTGGGTTCGGTCTGAAGAGCCCCTCGGCGCGTTCCAGTGAGATGCGATACACATGCTCTGGCTCGTGTGCGAGGGGCTCTCGAATACACCTCGACGGGACGGCGTCCACGGTCGGGCGTTTCTGTGTGTCAGTGCCGGGACTCGGCGTTCGAGAAGAGCTGCAGCGTGCTGCGGACCTCTCCCGACCACCACCGGATCATTCCGTGCGGCTCCCAAATCCAAGGACCTTCCCTTGTCCACCATGATGGCTTCTGCTTCCCTTGTGACTGACTTCACAAACTATACCCTAGTTTGTGAAGTTTGTCACTATCCAATTAATAAAAGGGATTTCAGGTATCAAATCAGGAGTTACGACCACGGACTACGGGCTCTGGGTTGTCCCGGCCGGGCGTCGATTACTCGTGCCGTGTATCGTCGGAAACCGGATGAGTGAGTCACAAACCGACGATTACGGAACCCTTGCAAGGTTCTATGACCGACTCCTCGAACCGCTCAACCGACCGCTGCGGGAGTTGGTGATCCGGATGGTTCCGGTATCGGATTCGACGACCGTCCTCGACGTGGGTTGCGGGACCGGTGGTCTCGTCGAAGCGTTCGCTGCACGCGGTGCGACGGTGACCGGAATCGACCGATCACCAGCGATGCTCGCAGTCGCGAGAGAACGCCTGGGAGTCGTGGCTGACCTTCATGAAGGAGACGCACCCCAGCTGCCATTCGAGGACAACTCGTTCGATCTCGTCACTGCCTCACTCTTCTTGCATGAACTCCAGCC
>QQUL01000326.1 GCA_008501565.1 Armatimonadota bacterium | reverse complement strand
GGGCCATGCTCCGCTCCCGGATCGGCGTGCGCTCGGTCGCTTCCAATCCCGGCACAGGGCGCGCTTCCAGCAGGGCGTCCATCGCGTAGGCGGGAAGCCCGGCGTGTTCCACGAGGACGCGCAGGACCTCCCTCGGTGCGGTGTTGAGGTTGACCCGGCCCGCCCCGGACTGCCGCGCCATGCCCTCTACGGTGCGGCGCTGCTCTTCCCGCTTCCTCGCCATCCGGTCCTGATACCCCTTCTGACGCTTCATGAAGGGCCACACGTACGGCTCTCGATGGAGCGAGTCATGCGGGTCGTAGACGAGGCTCGTGTGAACGGTGAACACGTCCCGGAGCCCAGGGACGTAGCGCCCGTCCTCGTAGGTCCCGTCCATCAGCTCGGACGTGACACCCTTGACATGGAGCAGCTCGTCCAGGGAGAGCGGGAAGACCACCGGCGCTTTCTGTTCGTTCCCGAACCGGCTCTCGCTCCAGACCGCGCCGTTCTCCTGTCTGGTCATCGTGGAGAGGTAGGGGCGCGGCACGGGACCACGGTTCCTCCCCCGGAACCAATCCTCGAACCCGTCCGCCAGGCGCTCGGCCTCGCCCACGCTCAGGTCGAGCCAGGTCCCCTCGCGCAGCGTGTCCAGCAAGAGCACGATCCGATCACGCCACTCCCAGCGGAACATCTCGTCCTCGGCCACCAGGCAGAGCAGATTGACCTTGCTGTCCTCGTCGATGATCCGGATCTCGACGTCGATGTCGCCGGCGTAGGTGAGGCGGCATCGGTCCGGGTCCGCCCAGACATCCTGGAACGAGTCGACCGAGCCCTGCTTTGAAGGCGGTCTTGATGCGGCAGGGGCCGGTTCGCCCTCGCCCACGTCCCCCATCTCATCTCGATCCGGCAGCTCGAACCCCTCGACGCCAGCGAAGATCGCGAGCGGTGCGCCTTCCGCGAGTTGCGCTTCTTCGATCGGTGCGCTGTCCGGATGGCGTGCGTCCTGAACGAGTAGAGCCTTCGCCACCTCGAAGCCTGCGCGTGCGGCGTAGTCGTAGCGGAGGTCCCGAACCTCTTCGTGCGCGATCCGGAACTCGACGCTGGAGCGGACGGAGACATCCCCGAGGATGACGATGAGAATCAGGAGTGTGAGGAAGGCGAGGACGAGCGTGGCTCCACGCTCGCGACGGGGCGTCCATCTCGCATGCTTCCTCATGCGCACGGCCTTCCTCCAATCGGACTCGACGGTCCCATTGTGGTCCAGCTGCTGGAAATCGTCAAGGCATGTGGGTGCGGCTGGTCCGCGCAGTCGACGTGACCTTGGCATTCATATGCAGGACGTGTGTCTACCCCTCCGTAAACGGGTCAACGCCAAGCGACGAATTGCACCGCCACTTTCTACTTGCGCCTCATTCTCATTGTCGTCACAGGACCTTGCGAACTGGATGGTTGGAGCGCCTCGGACTTGTTGCAGACGCAAGGTCGCGCAACAGCACCGGATCGCACGCGGTCAGGCGCGCACCCCGCAGAAAAAGTTGCGGTGACATGGCGGTTTTCGGCGCGAGGCGCCGTTTCCCCTCGGTGCACTAAGAGACAGCGCCGAGTTCCTGCAATCCGACTTTGTACCCGCCTCTTGTGAGGCCGGTGCGGCCCATGTTCCCGATGACTGGAGGATTCCCATGATCCGAGTCACTGTTGACCTGAAGAGTCTCGAAGCCGAGCCACATGCCCCCAAAGGGCTCATCGATGCGTTCCTTGCAGCCGAGGTTGCAAAAGAGCTGGCCGCCTTCAGGTCATCTTCAGACAAGAAAGCCCAGGACTTCGTCGCCGCGGCGCATGCAGCTGGCGAGTGTACGCGCGTCTACAACGGGTGTGGTTCGTGTACTAGCTGCGGCAAGGAACTCTGTGCAAGGGTCGACTTCTACTGTGGATCAGGCGGATCAGAGCCTGACTTCTCTATCTGCGAAGTCTGCTGAGGGGCAGCTCCTACTGTCTATCCAGCGCGCCTGCTGTAGTCCCTAGCAGTCACCATCAAAACCGGCCGAGGGCAAGGTCCAGCATCGGCTTGAGTCCGATCGCTGCCCGCGCAAAGAGATCGACGGCCTTCCGGGAGCGAACCTTCGGGCAGGCGTAGGAGAACCTGACGTGCGCACCCAGTTGGAGATTGGATCGCTTGTGAACGAGAACGCTGTAAATCGTGTCGAACCACTCCGGCTGGTACTTGACGCCCCTCCGACTTCCCCGGACTGCCGTGCCCAGGTCCACCGTCAGCCTTGCGTCCTCATCGGGTATCGAACGCTGTGTTCGATAATGTCGTTGCAGGACGTAGATCAGCGGCTTGGCGTCGCGCGATGAGTCGACAGCGGGTCGGAGTGATTTCTCCAGAGTCGTGATGAACTCAGCAAACCGATCGGGACCGAGTGTCGCGAGTCGAGTCCGGAATCCGCCTCGGATACCGTTCGGAACCGTCACTCCGACATCGGCGCTGTCTCGACCAATGCTCAGCGTGACATGCGGGTGATCTGTCAGCATCTTGGCCCTGCGCGCCTCGCGGAGCGCCAGGTGGTCCCAGACACGACCCTCACCTCGACCAGTGATCGCGCTCCGTCCCTTTCCCTCCGGATCGACGCCCAGTTTCTTCAGATCCGCCCGACCTCGCAGCTCGTCACCCAGTAGCCGGAGCAGCCGTTTTCCCTCCGCGTATGTGTACGGATGGTCATCGTCAAACCGGAGTCCATTGAACATCGTCAGTGTTCCTCGAATCGCGTAGTCCCGGGCGATCATTCTCGCCTCGAACACCTCCATGTATTCTCTCAGCCGCCTCGCCCAGGACGAGTCGGTACGACGGGCGAACCAGCAGTACACGTCCTTCCAGTGCACGTGTCGGACTCCCTGCGGGAGAGCGACCTTCGGCTCATCGACCGAGATCACTACGAGCTGGGCACCCGGGTAACCATGATGTTCTGCGGTCTTGAGATGCCGCCGGAGTTGCCCGACCCGCACGGAAGCCTGCACCTTGCTCTCGATCAGGGCCGCGAAGCCGTCGTCGTCGTACGCGCATGCATCGGGAAGGCCGCGTTCTTCGTCCAGGCCGGACTCGATCTCGCCTGGCAGCTGCTGCTCGACCAGCTGGAGGCGCGCGGCGAGTGGCACGCTCGTGAACCCCAGACTGCGCAGGAACGGTCGGAGCAGCCGGCGGTCAGCATCCAGGGTCGAGACCACGGCATGGGTCAGACGGTTTTCCGGCTGCTGGTACTGGTCGAAGACGTTGCGCATGTCGCCGGACTAGCTCCTGCTTGCCTGAATCCCGGGGAGCACAACCACGCTACCAACTCCTGTTGTCCCCCTCCAATCCAAGACTCGGCCCGACACATCGATGAGAGCGAGGAATACCCCTCCCCAGCTACCGGCTCTGCCGATACTCTCTTGGCATCCAGGGGATCCTGCAGCTCGCGATTTCAGGAGGGAGGAACGACATGCCAGAAATCCGAACAGTGTGGTCTGGACATGAGTTGAGGGGATTCCAGCCGCTTCTTCAGCGTTGGATCGAGGTCAACGAGCGACTCGTTCGCGAGTGGTCGTCCTGGAACGATGTTCCGTGGTGGTACGGTGAACGGGCGTCCGTAGGAACCCTGGCTGCAGCAGCGTGGTTTGCAGGTGGCATCGCCCTCGAAGAGTACGGCTCCGCCAAGGCGCGAAAGGGGCCGGACGGAGTTCGATCTCCTAGCCACGGCCGAACCGATCTCTACATCACGGTCTGGTCCCAGAGTTTCGTCGTTGAGGCCAAGCAGTGGTGGCCGGACCTGGAACAGGATGGAGAGCATCACAAGGATGGGCTGGCCGAACGCATGACCGAAGCCCGAGGCGACGCGAGCGACGTTCATGGAGAGGACGAGACCCCGATCGCCGCCGTGTTCGCGGCCCCAAGAATCTGGACGAAGGACGGCGCTATTCCATCCGAGCACGAGGAACTCGTGCGCAAGTGGATGAACGCTTTGGACGAGGACGACAACGATTACTCGGCTTGTGCGATCTACTTTCCCACGTTGGCGCTCATGGCTCGCGACAAGAGGGGTGGAGGCGCCTGGTTCTACCCAGGGACGGCCCTCTTTCTGAAGCGCGAGGAACCGAACGAGCCGGGAAAGGACGCATTGTGACGGTCTCGTCCTATCCGGAAACTCGAACACCCTGAACCGTAGCGAGTTACGACGCCGCGCTGTACGGTCCTCCGGACCAAGCCAGATCAGCCACGCCCAGCCCTCAGCTTCGTCCTTGCCGTGTACTCCGGCTGGGTCAACCGCCATCAGCAGCGCGTGATCGAGTACCTCGTCGAGGAGAACCGGATTCTCCGGCGCAAGTTTGGCAAGCGGCGCATTCGGTTCACGGACAACGAACGGCGACGCCTGGCGCGCCTGGGCAAGGTTCTCGGCCGCAAGCTGCTGGCCAGGGTCGCCACCACCGTCACTCCCGACACGATCCTTGCCTGGCATCGACGGCTCATCGCAGCGAAGTGGACGTACCCACGTCAGGGACCAGGCAGGCCGCCGGTCATGAAGGCGATCCGGGAGCTCGTGCTGAAGATCGCCAGAGAGAACCGCTGGGGCTACAAGCGAATCCAGGGCGCTCTGGCGAATCTCGGCCACAACGTCGCGAGAACCACCATCGCGAAGATCCTGAAGGAACACGGCATCTCGCCAGCTCCTGACCGGCCTGGTTCGTGGAAGACGTTTCTGAGGTCCCACTGGGAAACCCTGGCAGCCGCCGACTTCTTCACGGTCGAGGTCTGGACCCTGCGCGGTCTCCGCACCTTCTACGTCCTCTTCGCCATCCGGGTCGCCACGCGAAGAGTTCAGATCGTGGGAATCACCGATTCGCCGAACAGCGACTTCATGAAGCAGGCTGCCAGGAATCTCACTGATCCGGACGCCTGCGTCCTTGCCGGCGCGACCCACATGATCATCGACCGGGACTCGAAGTTCACGGCTGAGTTCCGGTCCACTCTCCGCGATCACGACGTCAGGTGCGTCCCCGCGCCGCAGGGCGCGCCCGACTGCAACGCCTTGGCGGAACGCTGGGTGCTCACCATCAAGTCCGAGTGCCTGAACCGGATGATCTTCTTCGGCGTCGGGTCACTCAGGAAGGCGCTCACCGAGTTCGTCGCACACTACCACGTCGAGCGCAACCATCAGGCGATCGGCAACTCGATCATCGAACCTGGCGAAGAGGTCGGGCGCACCGCGGGAGCGATTCGTCGTCACGATCGACTCGGCGGTGTTCTCCGGTACTACCACCGCGCCGCCTGATCCCGCTGGCTGCGCATTTCCCCAGCCGTCACCAGGACTGATTCGAATCCACGCCCCCATTCCACCTACGGGCCGCTGCGCACCTGTTCTGCCTCCCCCACTCCCCAGAACTCCTCGCAACAACGGAACTCTCGATCGCACGACCTGCCGGCGCTTGCGGTCACCGACGGAGGTTTCGCGCCGGCTGTATTTTCGGACCCCACGCCCGTTCTGTTAGCTCCTGGCTCAGGGCTCGTTCACAACGTGAAGCCACAGACCATTACTATTTGATACGCCTTCCTCCGGAGCCTCCGTGGGCAGCACTTGAGGGTCCTCATTCTCGGGATATACGAACAGCTGAAGAAAGTAGTTCCCTGCCACAACACCGCACATGTCTATGGGCACCGTCGCATTACCATTCCCATCAAGAGTCACAAACTCAGAGTCAACTACGGTATCGATATACAAGAACCCGCCCCCCGCAAGCGGATCGCACTCCTGTTCAATTCCAGCGAACAGCACGCACACTGCACTCGGTCGTCCACCGCTTATGGTAACGTCAACTTCGTATGGACCCTGCGAACAACTAGAGGCAGGTATGAACGGACTCCCATCTCCACCAAGCGTCGGGCCATTGCCGGCCTCCCCGCTGTGTGGCTCACCGTATGACACCCAGTTCCCCAACCCACTGTCCGCAGCAACATAGTACAGTGAGACATTGTCGACCATCCATCCGCCAAACTGTGTCTCACTATCTGCCGTTAGGTCAAAGTGCACGACCACCGACTCATCCCCATCATAGTCAGACACGTCTATGTCATGGACGGCCCATTCCCAATCCAGGAGGTTCCTTCCAGTCGGGTTTACGAAGCCCGTATCCTCGGCCCCAGAACCATCCTCAATCATCACCTTAGCCGAATCCTTTGCGCCGTCTTCAACTGTTAACCACCGATCATATCGCAAATGCCAACCAGATTGACTCGCCCCCGACAAGTCCAGGTCTGGTGATGACAATCGGTGAACACTGTTTGGCTCATAAAAGGTTTCATCGTCCACAGTTTCCGGCTGCAGCGACTCCGCTACGTCTATTCCCCACGACCTTGTCCAAACATCTTCGTTGACAATTGGATCATAATTCAGGACATCTCCGGTCGCCATCGCGGGAGGAGCCGCGTATTCCCATTCATCGGTGGGGCCGCCGCTCGCGCTCCATCCGCCATTACCGCTTTCGAAATCGTACTCCACTGACGTTATCGGCGTTCCTATGTGGAAGACCTCCACCTCTTCCGGTCCAATATCTGCGCCCGACTTGGCAAACGCATTGTTCGATGGATACGATGACATGTAGCCACCAGAGTTTCCACACGTCAAGAACCACCGAACGGTTTCCACGGTTGCTCCGACACCGGGAATCACGCCTGAATACACACCATTCCCATTGGTCGTCATACTGACCGACGTGAATCCTGCCTCTCCATTTTTGGCGTACCACAGAGTTGGTGTGCCGATACCAGACGTATCGACAGTTCCGACTTTTGCGTCTATGTACGCGTAGACTTCAACTCCTTCGCCAGGGGCAACAGAGGAATCAAACTCCGGTGCCGCGACCGAGAGAAATACTGGACCAGGGGCGCGCCAACCATATTCCACAAATCCACTAGAAATAGCCTGATAGTTCGGCGTCAGATTTGTCACATCAGAATCGTCATCATCCAGTAGGAGCCATTGATCTAGCATGACGTTATTAGCACTCGTCGGCTTAAACGTCGCCAACCACCCGACAAACAACTCCCCGAAATATGCGTTGTCACCTAGATTCTCCCTAACGGCCCACAATGCACTTACCGTTGACTTTGCCGTGTTATACCTACCCGTAAAACTATCCTCGGTGTGCGTGTGGCATCTAAGGCTTCCATCGCGGGGGCACTTAAGCCATATCCGGCCATCGTACGAATCCCACTGAGCCTGATCCGCGTGACGCTGGCAGTTACTAAACACAGCATCCGTTGTCGGAATGTGTCCGCAAGGATCATTTGTTATTGAGTATTTCCAGATGTCCGCGACCGCTTCGTCAAGCCCCAGACCCATCGTACCATCGGTGAACAGGTCATTTGCCCAATGGCCAGCCTCATGCAGGAGCAGCGATTCAAAAGCAGCATTATGGCAGTTTCCACCCCCTCCGGTGTTGCCCCTTCTTGTCCTTAGAATGCCATTTGCGTACGAGCCAGAGCAACCCGGGCCATCTCTGTTGACGCTGATTACAATCTCCTCCTCTTCGAGAACCGTCTGCCCCGGAAACACAGACAATACCCACTCACGGAACACATTACTCCAATAGACTCCGGCGACCACGGCGGTGTCAAACTCGGTTACTTGATCGTTGAACATCACGTCATTGTTAGAGCCAGTGACATCGGTGAGCACAATGGACTCTTCGGCGCCCTGCGCGTTGTCCATCTCGACCCAATAGCCCCGCGGCTCAAACCTGAGCGTCTCTGCCAACGAGGACCCAGTGTCATAATAGCCATCGGCGTCCGTCGAGGTGACGTAGACGTAGTCCTGCAGTCCTGCGTCATATTTGAGTACTGCGATGTATCCAAGTTCAGGACTGTTCAGTGGCAAGGGAACCCTCGCGCTCGGCTTCCACCCAGTGTGGACCTTTCCGCGCACTGTTCCGCTGGCTGCCCTCACCATCGATCTCACAGCTAGTGTCTCTAAGGCGCCACTGCCAGAAACCACAGCCTGTGCGATCGCAGGAAGCCCCCTTTCATTCACTAATCCAGGAGCGGACATCTTAATGCTATAAGCGAGCATTGCCCCCTCGGTTGCCAATCGCCTATTGCTTGCCCACAACCCGCGTGGACAAACAACAACAACCTCTACATCCTCAACTAGTGTGCACGGAATACCCTCAAGCTCATGGAAGCTTCTCATAGCTTCCACTGTAGCCTCCGCTGAGCTCCATTCCGGAAACTGGGCAATAGTCGCTGCGGCAGGAGAAACCCGGGACGCGATGCCAACCACGCTTGCCGTCT
>QQUL01000141.1 GCA_008501565.1 Armatimonadota bacterium | reverse complement strand
CGTCGCTGTCGCTACATCACCGAGCATCAGCGCTGTTGCGACGGCCCAGGACGCCATACGCGACATCGCCGTCATCTTTCCCTCAACGTCATCGAGAATCACCGATCACAATTCCACTGTTCTCGCGAGACGTGGCCCCGACCAGACTGACACGCCGGATGTGCGAGTATCCACTCGCGTCGGACACGACGAAACTGCGATGGTTGAGATGTGGGCGGACGCGCAACCCAACGATGACGTCGTCGAGCTCATCCGCTCGGCACTTGAGCCGGTGGGCATTGCTGTGGAGAACAACATGATGCTTCTTGAGGTTGCCGGCATCGCTGTCCAGCGAGAACGAGTACGTCTCGCTCGGGAACTACACGACGATATCGCCCCGAACGTCGCATCGGTGGGGCTGACCCTTGACATGCTGTTGCTGGCGAATCAGCTCGACGACGAGCAAACGAGAAACATCGAGGCGACTCGAATGAACATAGCGCGGTTGGTCGATCGGATAAGAGAGCGGGTCCAGGATCTCCGGGCGGATCGTTCGAAGAGTCTTGCCGAGTACGCATATGCCCTCGTCGCCGACATCGATGCCGACGGTCCAACCGTCATCGTCTCCCTTGACGAGCGCACACCTCCTAGACCGGCAATCGGGGCCGAGGTCCGGGCGATGCTGAAAGAGAGCCTACGAAACGCCCTCGATCACTCTGATGCCACCGTCATCGATGTGGGTGGGCGCAGCGATGAAACAGGCGGTACTGTGACGATACGAGACAACGGATCCGGGTTTGATCTCAAAGACGTCTCCGAAGCTCGCTTCGGCCTTGTCGGCATGAGGGAGCGAGCGCACCTCATCAACGGCGACGTCACTGTCGAGTCCGCGGTCGGTGAGGGTACGCTGATCACAATCTCGTGGAGGGACACCGCATGAGGACCGAGATTCGGATCGTGATCGCCGATGACCACCAGATCCTGCTTGACGGGTTGTCGCAGGCCCTTGACTCGATTCCTGATCTGAACGTCGTGGGAGCAATCCTCGACGGCACCCAGATTGCCGCGGCCGTCGCAACGTACACACCCGATGTACTCCTGGTGGATGTTGAAATGCCCGGCACGTCAGGAATCTCGGCGATCAGCCAGATAGCGAACCTTCCCCCAACCCTTGTCGTCACGATGCATACAGCCGATGAGTATGGGAACGCGGCCCGGGAAGCCGGAGCGGTGGGCTTTCTCTCAAAGTCAACCCCGCTGCCCGAGCTGGCGGCCGCGATCCGGGCAGTGGCCGATGGAAAGAACTTGTTGGAGACCGATGATGTCGCCGCTTTGCTGGACGACTACCGCGCACCGACCCTGTCCAGCGCAGCCGATTCCATCACCGAACGCGAGCGCGAGGTACTTCGGTGTCTTGTCAGGGGCATCAGTAGGACCGAGGATCTGGCAGAGGAGCTGTTCATCTCGCAGAAGACGGTCAAGAACCACCTTGCGTCCATCTACGAGAAACTCGGCGTCAATGACCGTGCCCAGGCCGTGGTTGAGGCGATGAAGCTGGGCCTCGACCGCGACTGGGACTGAAGAAGCTCTCAGCTTTCAGCTCACAGCTTTCAGCCGAATGGGTCTTTCGACCCATTAGCTAATGGACCAAACTGCCGTAGATTCTTCTAAGGATCGCCTTGTAACTAGGAGGAAAGAATATGCTTCGTCTGTGGGAAGCCTTCCAGGCACGAATCACAAACGATGAAGACGGCGCAAGCATGGTGGAATACGCCTTGCTCGTCGCTCTTATCGCAATCATCGCCATCGTGGCAGTAGCGCTCGTCGGTACGTCCGTCAGCACCACGTTCAGCGAGATCGCTTCGTCGCTCTAACGAGCACGACACGACAACGAGAAGGAGGTGCGGTTCGCCGCACCTCCTTCTTTTTTTGTGCGGTCGATCTCTCCGCACGCGGTCGGGACTCAGCATATCCGCGCACTGCTTCGGTTGGTCCCTACCTGCCCAATGGAGGCACAAGCACCAGGAAGTTCTCCGACTGGTAGGTGGTACGCCAGCCGTCGCCAATCAGCTCATCAGTGAGTGGCCAGTCCGGCCGCGTAAGCGCCGAGTCGAAACCATATCGATCGAACACCGTCTCATATTCCCCGTCGCGTGCATCCGTGAATTCCTGAAGACGCTCAATGCCATGGAGTTCAGCACGATCATCGATCCAAACGAGGCGCTCCGGGAACTCTGCATAGATCAGGTACCCACCGACTGCATCGTCGTGGAATACGTTCCTGCCGGAAATCGCAGCCCTGACCTCGTCGTCGGGGAATCGCTTCGGATCAAGGGTGCCAACACTGGAGCTGATCATCGGGAGCATCGTGGCAGCGCCAACCGTCGCCACAATGGCGGCTGCCACTGCCGGCTTCGTGTTTGATCTCGGAACCCGAAGCAGTGGGAGGGCCAGAACTGCATATGGCAACAAGACAATGGCTGCCGGAGTGACGGCTCGTCGTGATGTCAATCCAAAAAGCAGGAAGGGCAGGACAACGACGAAGTCTCGTACACCAATCTTCGACCTCCAAAAAGCGACGACAATTCCCAACACGAGGACCAGGTAGGGCATCTGTGCTGCTGAGAAGAAGTCAGGCGGCTTCCACTCCTGCATCAAAGACAATGCGTCTCGTGCGCCGAAGAAATCCACAACGATGAGCCACGTTCCGAGACCATGAGGTGTTGTGAGGGTCGCAACGAGAGCAATCGTGCCCACGGCGACAAGGCGCTTGTCCCCTGTCCGAAGCCATTCGAGAACCACGAGCCCTCCCCCAATGACCCACGACCCGTGAACTCCGGCCCAAATCCAGATGATTGGCACGACCAGCCATAGCAACCGATCAGGGTTTTGCAGCACAACCACGAGGGAAGCAAGCAACAGAAACGAGAAGAGGACTGGCCGTGGCTGAAGGAATGGACCAAGCAGCCACGCGCTCACGATCAACGTGAGGCTGACCATCACGAGTGAGGGTGTGGATCGATACACAGCAATCCCAACCATCAACATGGTGATTCCACCAACGATGAGCACGATCCAATTCATCCACGCGAGTGAAGGAGCCACCCCATCGATGCTGTCGTACAACAGCTCGACGAGCCACGACTGAGTCCTCCACTCGGAACCAAGCTCAGTGAATGAGAAGACGTCGTGACTCAGCACCGACCCAGCAGTTCGTTGGACCTCCCCCGCTCGGACGTGCCAGAGAAATGAGTTGTCTCGGATCGTTGCGGATGCGAAAAGAGCAACCATGAACAACGGGACCAGCGGGAGCGCGTGCACCACACGGATACGCGAAAGCAAGCCGGATGTCACAGGATCGGCCGCAGCAGGCATGCCGCGCTCCGACACCTTTACAGGAGGTTGTCGGAGATACTGATGGCAGCAGGGCCGAGGATAATGATGAAGATCGAAGGGAATATGCAGAACATCATCGGAAAGATCATCTTCACCGGAGCTGCAAAGGCTCTCTCCTGGATCCTCTGACGACGGCGCACACGCATCTCCTCGGCCTGCACACGGAGCATTCTTGCGATCGATACACCGAACTGGTCGGCCTGGATGAGGGCAAGAATGAACGAGTTGAGGTCATCCACGTCTGTTCGCTCTGACATGTTTCGAAGTGCCGTATGCCTCGAGATGCCAACCCGGGTCTCAGCGAGTGTGCGCTGAAACTCCGTTGATAGTTCGCCGGGAACGGTCTGCACGACTCGACCCATTGCTGCCTCGAAACCCAGACCCGCCTCAACTGAGATGACGAGAAGGTCAATGATGTCGGGCAGCTGCTTTTCCATCTGCTTGCGACGATCGTCAATAGCTCGGTTGAGCGACGCCTCCGGACCGAAAAGACCGAGAAACAGTATGAGCGCCCCGACAGCGATACGGAGAAGGGTTCCCGACACGAGCGGCACCACAAAGAACGCTGCAACGACACCGACGACCGCAGTTATCAGGCGAATTGCTGCCCAAGTATTGCCGTCCATTCGCTCGGCCCAGCCGGCCCAGATTATCTTCTTCTGCGCTCGTGCAACCCAGCCCGCTGGCGTGAACCTGAGCGCAAATCGACCCATTCCCCGCACCATCGGGGCGATGGCCCGTTGGGAGAAGTCCTTTTGCAGGTGGTCCTGCCGTGTGTTCAGGGACGCGAGCCGCGAACCGGATGTGTTCTGTTGTGACCGCACGACCCCAAGGCCGACATACCACACCAGTGCGCCGATAGCGATCGATATTGAGAGGGTGACGAAGAGAAGACTGTCCATCAGATATCCACCTTCACGATCTTCTGCATCCAATAGATCCCAACGAGAATGAAGAGTCCACCGATGACCATGATGATGACTCCGATGGTGCTCTCAAGCAGCGGCTCAATGTAGCCAGGGTTGAGCACGGAGATGGCACCGAAAAGGAAGATCGGCATGAGTGCCAGGACGATTGCCGATATCCGTCCTTCAGCGGTCAACGCCTTCATCTCTCGACGAAGTCGGTTCCGCTGAACCATCGTTTCGGCTGTCGTCTGCAGCACCTCGGCGAGGTTTCCACCCACCTCACGCTGGATATTGATGGCCATGACGGTCCAGTCGAAGTCCTGTGAACCCATGCGGACTGCGATGTCATCGAGCGCATCATCGATGCTCTTGCCGAGACGGATCTCTGCGATCGCCCGTCCGAATTCTCGACGGGTCGGCTCGGCAGCTTCCTGGCCGACGGCTTCAACGGCCTGCAGCAGCGAATAGCCAGCCCTGAGCGATGTCGCAATGAGGTTCAGGGTGTCAGGAAGTTGTTCCTCGAACCGATTCCGACTGCGTGCTGCGACCTGGTTCACGAATACGAGGGAACCGACGACGATCAGGCCGGCCGCGACGATTCCCCACAGCGCCGATCTCGTGATTGCCACTACGACGATGCCCGTCATGATGGAAAGCCCCAGAATACCGACAATCGCCTCCCCCGGCTTGAGCGGCAGGTCGGCGGCCTCAAGAGCTCCTTCGATCTTGTTGGTCGCACCGCGCTTCTCGGCGGCTGACTCAGCGGATCTCGCCGCCTTTCTGAGGAATCGGAAGCGAGAGAATATTCCTGTGGAGCCATCCGATGCAGATCCGTACGTCGCCAAACGCGACGTAACGGACGCCTCAGTTCTGGTCCTTCCTGATCCGAACAGAATGATGATCAACAAGAAGATCGCGATGCTGCCCGCAACCGCGGCGAGTATCACGAGCATCGATCCCGACGAGGATGCGGCCGTCTCGGATTCCTGCGCAAACGCAGGCGTCGCGCCAAAGAGCACCATGGTGCAACTCACGAGGGCGATGATCCGTTTCATCGGGTCACAAATGCCTCGGGTAGGAACAGTTCGGCGGGGAGGTGGTAGCCCATGTTCTCAAGGTGCTCAGAGAAAGCCGGTCGTATCCCGGTCGCCTTGAGATAGCCCTTGTACTTCCCGTTGTCGTCAAATCCCATGCCATAGTCGAAGAGCATCAGATCCTGCAGCGTGATGATGTCGCCTTCCATGCCGACAACCTCCGTTACATGGGTGACGCGTCGCGTCCCGTCCCGCAGTCGATGTACGTGCACGATGAGGTCGAGAGCAGAAGCGACCTGCTCGCGAATCGCTCGGATCGGCAAGTCCATCCCCGCCATCAGCACCATGGTCTCGATTCTTGCCAACGTGTCACGCGGTGCATTGGAGTGAACCGTTGTCAAGGATCCATCGTGACCTGTGTTCATGGCCTGGAGCATGTCGAGGGCCTCGCCACCACGAACCTCACCAACAATGATTCGATCCGGTCGCATACGGAGAGTGTTCCTGACGAGATCGCGGATTGATACCAGTCCGGAGCCCTCGAGGTTGGCCGGGCGGGATTCAAGCGTCAGCACATGGGTTTGGTTCAGCTGAACTTCGGCAGCATCCTCAACGGTGATGATTCTCTCGTCTGCGGGAATGAAGTTGGAAAGAACGTTCAGGAGTGTTGTCTTTCCGGATCCGGTGGACCCGGAAACGATGATGTTGAGTTTCCCCTCGACACAGCGTTTGAGAAGGCCGGCAACCTGCTCGCTCATGGTTCCGTTCCCAACGAGATCCTCAACCGTGAACGGATCAACGGCGAACTTACGGATGGTGACGTACGGTCCGCCGATGGCAAGCGGGTGAATGATGGCATTCACACGGGAACCATCCGGTAGACGGGCGTCGACCATGGGAGCTGCCTCGTCGATGCGCCTGCCAACCTGTCCCACGATCTTTTCGATGATGCGTTCAAGGTGGTTCGCATCGACGAACCGTGTATCGGTCTTTGAGAGGCGCCCAGCGCGTTCAACCCAAACACTGTGGGGGCCGTTGACCATGACTTCCGTCACGGCGGGGTCGGCAAGGTACGGATCGATGGGGCCGTAGCCCAAGACGTCGTCGGCAATCTCCTGAAGCAGCGCGAGCCGATCGGCACGTGCGAGCGGAACCGATTGCTCCTGTTCGAGGGCCCATTCGAGCATCTCCATAACCCGGAGTTTGAGCTCGGCATCAGACATCTGCGCGCTGTACAGCGTTGGACCGAGGCCCTCCACCACCTTGTAGTGGAGTTTCCGCCGGAGATCCTGCTTGACCTCAGTTCGTTGACCGTCGGTGGTGTCGTCGGTCGATCTTGCTGCTTTCACCCTGTCGGCGAGACTCATGCTGCCATGCCTCCGTTACGGGTCACGCGGGTGGTTATTTGAACCATCCCTTGGACTTCTCTTCTTCTTCTTCGACCGGTTCTCCCTCGAACACCAACGCCGCGACCCCTCGAAGGTCCTTGGCTGGCCTTGACCGTGGATACAGCGACACGACTGGTTCGCCTTCGTTCACCGCTCTCGGTACGAGCTTGTCAGATGACACCGCTGCCTGAACAGTCAATCCAAGTGATCGCTCAAGTTCATCGATGTCAAGCCGTGCCTTTGAATTCACCCTGTTGAGAATGAGCTTGATCTTCTCGAATGGGAATTTGATCAGTTTGAGCGTGTCAAGTGCGAGCTTTGCGTTCTTGACCGCAGGCAAATCCATGTCGACCACCAACAGCACGGTGTCCGAACGCTCGAGGATCGAGAGTACGGGTTCATCAAGGAACGGGGCGGTATCGATGACCACATAGTCAAACATTCGCTTGAGCATCCCGAGTGTCTTGACAACCACCTGAGTGGACACCTCGTCTGCGAGCGAGGGCTCAAGGGGGGCAGAAAGGACTCGCATTCCCGACGTGTGGCTCGCAAGCAGTGAATTGAGAAGTGCCTCATCCAGCTTGTCGATGTCGCGTGCGGCATCGACAATTGTGTGTTGTGGTTCAACCTGGAGAGAAATGCACACATCTCCGAACTGAAGATCGGCATCAAGGATGACGACCCGTTCCGGCTCGCCAGACATCCCGGCGAGAGCAAGTGCGACATTGACGGTCGTCATCGTCTTCCCAGCACCGCCCTTGGGCGACATGATCGTGACAACTTTTCCGATCTTCGCCTTCGGCGCTCCGCCTGACTGGACAATCGACTCGGCCCGCTCAATGTGGGCCAGGAGTGACTCCACCTTTGCGGGATCCAGCGGTGCATCGAGTACATCGCGGTAGCCCATCCTGATCGCAGCCCTCAAGATCTCCGTTGTCGTCCCGTCAGCCACGAGCACCAGGGGCAGCGACGGCTGGATGTCCAGAAGCAGGGCGGCCTCAGCGACCCCAGCGTCATGGGCAAAGCCGGGTCCGATGACGGCGAGCTCAATGCCTTCTTCAACGAGTTTGCGTTGGGCATCGGAGATGTTCCGCGCCGTGTACACCTTGTGGCCATCCAAGAGGCCAATGGTGTGCTCGACAGCCGCAGCGTCGGTATCGACGATGAGGATTGAGCGAGTGGTTACTCCATCAGCGTCACTGATCACTAAGCACCAGTCCCAGTTCGGCTGAAATCCTGTCAAGGAGTCCAAAGATGTCATCGACGACGACCGGCTGTGCATCGTAAGGCACGTACGTACCGTCGGACGGAAGGAGGGAGAGCGCGAGACCGCTGTAGGTAGCAGCGTATTCGATCTGCTCAGCTTGCTGCGGGGTCACCTCGAAGACGAAGGTCGCGCCTCCGACCGGCTCCAGGCCGATGGGCTCCGGCGCCGGACGAGTGTTGGCCCCGACCGCAAGCACCTGGATCTCCTGGAAGATCGTCTCGGTGATGTCGTACGAGGTGGGAAGGGCTGCGAGGAGGACGTCCTGTGTCGGCGTCCCATCGGTGGTGTCGTCTGGATTGGTCGGTTCCTCTTCGGCATCGGGATCTACTTCTGGCGGAACGAAGAAGAATCCACGCAGCTC
>QQUL01000252.1 GCA_008501565.1 Armatimonadota bacterium | reverse complement strand
TCGCCCATGAACAGTTCATCGAAGCCCTGTGGGCGGACCACCCGCTTTCACCACCGATTCTTGGAACCAAGGCATCGATCACGGACATGTCGCGCGACACGATTGAGGCCTATTGGTCTCGTCGCTATACGCCGTATTCAACGGTGGTATCGATCGCAGGGAATCTCCCGGGCGACATCATCGATCAGGTCGCGGAGCGGTTTGGGGGATGGTCGGGCATTCAGACGGATCATGTGCTCACTAAACCGGTGGTTTCTTCCCGTGTGCAGGTCAGAACCAAGGTGACCGAGCAGGCCCATCTGGTCTTCGGAAGCGAATCCTTCCCCCGCGACGACGAGCGCCGCTACGCGCTCATGCTGGCGGATCATGTGCTTGGCGGTGGCATGAGTTCACGCCTTTTTCATGAGATCCGCGAGACCCGTGGTCTTGCCTATTCGGTGCATAGTTTCCGGATGCCGTTCTCGGATGCCGGTGCCAGCGTCGTGTACGTCGGTACCGCTCCGAAGCAGACGGCCGAGGTTCTGGGCCTTGTCCGGTCTGAAATCGATCGCCTGATCAATGACGGTCTGACCGATGCCGAACTCAGCCGTGCGAAGAGTCATGTGAAGGGTGCCCTTGCTCTCGGGCTCGAAGATGCGCTCAGCCGCATGAATCGCATCGGTAGAACCGAACTGACCGGCATGGAGCACCTCACCGTCGACGAAACTGTGGAAGTGATCTCCAACGTGACGCACGATGACGTACTCGAAGCCGTCAAGGCCGCCTATTCCGGTCCGTATGTGCTGGGCGCTGTGGGTCCGTTCTCCGCTGAGGATCTTGAGGAGTTCGTGCAATGAAGGTTGGAGTCTCGGGGGCATCGGGCAGGATGGGGGGCCTTGCTGCAAAGACGTTCGCCGAGGCAGACGATCTTCATCTGATCGCACTGTACGACAGGCACACGGCAGGGAACATCGCCGGGCTTTCGATCAGCCAGGATCCGGCTGTCCTCGATGGATGCGATGTGATCCTGGAGTTCTCTCCACCGGCTTCGGTGATGGATCATCTCGCCAATTGGCGACAATTCGGGGCGAATGTCGTCGTGGGGACTTCGGGGTTCGATGCGGAAAAGCTCGCGACGCTCGAGGAGCTGTGGGGCAACGGCCCTGGCAACTGTCTTGTGGTGCCGAACTTCTCAATCGGTGGGGTCCTGCTGATGAAGATGGCAGAGATGGCTGCGCAATATTTCGATGTCGCTGAGGTCATCGAGATGCATCATGATCGGAAGATCGATGCACCGTCGGGGACGGCAGTTGCGACCGCGGAGCGGATCGCGGAGTTCGGTGGAGCACAGGAGCGTGCGATGGAATCCGAGGAGTTCCACACGGGGGCCCGCGGAGCGACCATAGATGGGGTCTCGGTGCATTCGGTTCGGATGCCAGGGCTCCTCGCGCATCAGCTCGTGATGTTTGGGTCCGACGGCGAGACACTGTCGCTCCGGCACGACACGATGGACCGCGCAGCATTCCTGCCCGGGATCCTGCTGGCCGTTCGCTCGGTATCGGCGCAGAAAGCCCCCCTCGCCGTCGGCCTCGAAGCTCTACTGGGCATATAGGGGCGGAGCTTTCAGCTTTCGGCTTACAGATCACAGCCGGGTCGTCGGGGCTACTGCCAAAAGCTAAGAGCTAACAGCTAAAAGCGGCGAGCGCAGCTCGCCCTAAAACAGTGCTGCAGCGAGTTTGCGGCGGTAGGTCTGGGTCAGAGGGTGCTCATTCCCCAGGACGTCAAAAATGTCGACCATGGCGAGCCGTGCCGCCTCTTTCTGTTCTCCGCCGCGTGTGACGATGGCGAGCATCCGATCAAGGCCGGGTTCGAACTCTGAGCGTGCAGCGAGGGCGCGGGCGAGGTCAAGCTGAGCGGTGTCATCTTCGGGGTCTGCGGCAGCCGCTGCTTCGAGCTCTGCGATGTCGTCGCCGGCGCTCTGTCTCAAGCGAGCGGCTGCCTGGAGTCGCTCGACATCCGAATCGGGTACGAGTTTGCCGAGAACAATCATGGCCTCGTCAATATCTCCACGGTCGATGAGCAGAGCTGCGAGGCTTGTTCCTGCATCCTGATGATCAGCCTTCTCGGAGAGGATCTGGCGCAGCATGTGTTCGGCACCGGGTGTATCCCCATTGATCAGCGCGGTTCGTGCCTGTTCGAACATCAGGTCGAGTTCGGTCGGGAGGATCCCCGTGATGAACTCCCGGATGGATGCTTCGGGGATCGCCCCCTGGAATCGACCGACTTCTTTCCCGTTCTTGATCGCGACGACGGTTGGGATCGACTGGACGATGAACTGCGCAGACAACTCCTGATTCGCATCAACATCGACCTTGGCCAACTCGAACTGTCCGCCGTACTCGTCGGCGAGTGCCTCAAGATATGGGGACAGCGTCTTACAGGGCTGGCACCAGTCTGCCCAGAAGTCGACGAGCACCGGTACTTCGCGGGACCGCAACAGAACTTCCTGCTGGAACTCTGCTGTCGAAACATCATGTACGTGGGAACTTGGTGAATCCATGCCCACAGGTTACTGGTCCCTCATCCAAGATTCCCGAGTCAGAGCATGGAAGGTGAGTCCTATCCGGTGCCCGGAATCTGGTGTCCGGAATCTCATTGGTGATATCTTGGTGAGATGCACAACAGACCGGAAGCGCCCTTCGGGCGTGTCCTCACCGCGATCATCACGCCGTTCACCTCCGAGGGATCCGTCGATTACGCCACCTTCTGGAAGCTGATTCACCACCTGGGAGCGAACGGATCCGATGGGATCGTCGTGGCGGGAACCACTGGGGAGGCACCAGTCCTGTCGAAGGCCGAGAAGATCGCACTGTTCAAGGCCGCCGTCGACGCGACCGGTGACAAGATGACGGTGATCGCCGGGATCGGGACATACAACACAGCGATGTCAATGGAACTCGCCGAGGCAGCGGCAAAAACGGGAGTCGACGGGCTCATGGCAGTGACGCCCTACTACTCCAAGCCACCCCAGGCGGGGATAGTGGCCCACATGACTGCGATCGCAGATGCAACGGACCGGCCACTCATGATGTACAACATCCCGGGACGAACCGGGACCCTCATCGAAATCGATACGCTCGTCGAGCTTGCGGAGCATCCCAGCATTGTTGCCGTGAAGGACGCGGTTGATGACACCGACTGGTCCAGGAATGCACTCGAAGCACTCCCTGAAGGGTTTGCGGTGTACAGCGGAAGCGACGGGCACACACGCCGGATTGTGGAAGCCAACGGCGTCGGTGTTGTATCGGTCACATCTCACCTCGCAGGACGCGAGATCGCCGCGATGGTTTCGGCCGTCATCGAAGGCGACGACACGACGGCCAAGGAGCTTGACGACTTGATATCACCACTCACCACAGCGCTCTTCAGTGAGCCGAACCCCATGCCTCTCAAGGCTGGTCTCACGAAGTACTGGGATCATGTCGGAGATCCGAAACTACCGCTCCTACCCGCATCGCCCGAGACGCTTGAGCTCATTGGGGCAGCGCTTGACACGATTGCGGAGTACCGCGCATCGTGACGGTCAAAGTCGGATTCCTTGGCGGCCTCGGTGAGGTCGGGAGGAACTGTGCCATCCTCGAAATCAACGGCACCATGGCGATGATCGACTGTGGGCTGATGTTCCCGGAGGAGGACATGCTCGGCGTCGATCTTGTGCTTCCCGACTTCTCCGGTGTTGTTGAGCGCAAGGAGGATCTTGCCTGCATCATCCTCACCCACGGTCATGAGGACCACATCGGCGCACTCGCTTTCCTCCTTCGTGAGGTCAACGTCCCCATCTACGGGACACCGTTGACGGTCGGATTCGCCCGTGCCCGCATCGAGGAATACGGTCTCGTACCGGATCTTCGGCCGGTCGAGTATTACGACTGGGTTGAGGATGGTCCCTTCCGATTCACGTTCATTCCGGTGTCACACTCGATCCCGGATGCGGCAGCGATCGCATTCAACACACCCGAGGGCATCGTCCTTCACAGCGGCGATTTCAAACTCGACCCCACCCCGCTCGACGGAATCCCGACCGATCTCAGGTCATTCGGCACCATCGGTGAGAAAGGTGTCCGGCTGCTCCTGGCCGATTCCACGAACGCTGAACGCGAAGGCTATGTCCCGTCAGAGGTCACGGTCGGGGAGCGTCTGAACCAGATCGTTGCTCAAGCCGAAGGACGCGTCATCATGGCGTGCTTTGCATCACACGTGCATCGCGTCGAACAGGCAATCGACGCCGTCGTAGCCGACGGCAGGAAGTTTGCGTTCATCGGTCGCTCGATGCTGCGCAACTCCGAAATCGCCGCCGAACTGGGGTCACTGAACATTCCGAAGAATGGTCTCGTCGAGCTGAATGAACTCGTTGACATGCCACCGGCAGACACGGCGATCATCTCAACCGGGAGCCAGGGTGAACCCTTTGCGGCACTGTCGTTGATGGCCGCGGGCCAGCATCGGTCGGTTTCGCTCGCCGACACCGACACGGTCATCATCTCGGCGACGCCGATTCCTGGAAACGAGAAGAAGGTGTCGAAGGTCATCAACAACCTCTATCGGGCAGGTGTGACCGTGTACCACGGCCGAAACACCCACGTCCATGTGTCCGGTCATGCGGCAGCCGAGGAGCTCAAGACGTTCTACAACACGATCAGGCCCGAGGCGATGATTCCCGTGCACGGCGAGTATCGCCACATGCATGCAAACGCCGCCCTCGGACGCGAGATGCGGATTCCCGAGGTCGAGATCTGTCAGGACGGCGATCAGGTGACACTCAGGGACGGGGAACTCACGGTCGAGCGGGGGGTTCTCCCGTCGGGATATGTCTATGTCGACGGAACAGACATCGGAGGGGACGATGAGGTCATACGGAATCGCCGACACCTTGCAGACGATGGTGTGATGACGGTGACCATCGGTATCAATCTCAAGTCGGGGGAGATCCTGATCGGACCCGACATCGATTCACACGGTGTGACCGCTGATGAAGACGAACTTCACGCCCTCATCCGCAGCCGGATTGTCGATTCGGTCGGGAGTCTTGATGTGCCCATCGACATGGACACCCTGCGTCAACGGGTCCGGAACTCGGCAGCCCGTGCCGTGAAGAAGCACACAGGAAGCCGACCGGTGGTGCTCCCCGTGGTGTTCGAGGTCTGATCGTCGCACTCGAGAATTACACGAATGTAACTCTTCGCGCGTGACCACGCGCGAGCGGTGGTTTGTTCTGTCCCGGATTTGGGGTAGGGTTCGTGTCCCATGGCCACTCGCACCACAACGGGTGGGGCCAAGGGGCGGAGCACCGCACGAAAAAAGAAGAAGCAGTCGAGACTGAAACGGACGACCTCCGCGCTGGGGGCAGTACCGGGAAAGATCGGCGAATCCCTCGGTGACCACCGCAGGGACGTGTGGGGTATCGTGCTCATCGTTGTCTCGCTCCTCCTGACACTCTCGTTCTTCGAACTTGCCGGACCGGTCGGCTCCTCTGCTTCGGGAGCGGTACGACTCCTCTTCGGCGTCTGGGCTTTCGTGGTTCCTCTTGCACTCATCATCGCCGGTGCATCCCTGATCGGACTCATCAACAAAGATGCCCACGGCCGCACCGTTGTCGGCATTGGAATCCTGTTCATCGGTTCCGTGGCGCTGTTCCACCTCTTCACGGGAAACGTTCCGCTTGCAGGTGGCACCGAGTCTGTGTCAGAGCGCGGGGGAGCGGTCGGATCACTCATCACATTCCCGCTCGAACGTCTGATCGGTTATTGGGGAACAGCCGTCGTCCTCGTCGCGGTCATCGGCGTCGGCGCACTCCTGATCACCAGGGCCTCCCTCGGCGATGTGTTCCGCCAGATCGGCGCCTACTTCACCGGGTTCGTCCGGTTCGCGGGCTTCGGGCGATCAGACGAGGCCGCGCAAACGACCGTTCTGATCGACGAGGTCGTTGAGCCGATGGTTCGACCCGAGCCAACCTCTCCACCGGCCAACACCCGCCCAAAGAAGCAGAAACCCGAGCCGACCGGACCGCAGAACACCAAGCCCGTGGAGCCCAAGGTGGTCACCCCGGTCAAGACTGAGGGCTACACCCTTCCGCCGCTTGATCTGCTGTCCGTCGCTTCCAATGATGGGCACGACGGTCGAGGCCTCAAGGAGACGGGCGAAGCGCTCGAGGATGCCCTCCGGCAACACGGAGTCGAGGCCACCCTTACCCGGATCGTCCCCGGACCCACCGTGACTCGATATGAGATCGAGCTCGCCCCGGGCGTGAAGGTCGCCAAGGTCACGAATCTGAGCAACGACATCGCCTATGCCCTTGCGGCGCACGATGTTCGGATCCTTGCCCCGATTCCCGGCAAGTCGGCGATCGGCGTCGAGGTTCCGAACCGCAAGCGTCACCTCGTCACGCTTGGACAAATACTGCGGTCCGACATGGCGAAACAGGACCACGACCCGATGCTTGTTGCCCTCGGCATGGACGTCTCGGGCGCTCCGCGCATGCTGCGCCTCACCGAGCTTCCACACATGTTGATCGCGGGGGCGACCGGTGCCGGAAAGTCGTCGTGCATCAACTCGCTGCTGACATCGATCCTCATGCGCGCCACTCCCGAAGAGGTCAGGTTGATCCTCGTCGATCCGAAACGGGTCGAGCTTGGCCAGTACAACGACGTGCCGCACCTGCTCACGAGAGTGATCACCAACCCGAAGAAGGCGGCCGACGCCCTCCAATGGGCCGTGTCGGAGATGGATCGTCGCTATGACCTGCTCGCCGACGCAGGGGTGCGTGACATCGACTCGTACCGTGAGCAGTACGACGCCGGTGGTCTCGACGAGGAGATGTTCGATCGTTTCCCGTACATCGTGATCGTTGTTGACGAACTCAACGACCTCATGATGGTTGCAGGCAAGGTCGTCGAAGATGCCATTGTCCGGATCGCCCAGATGGCAAGAGCGGTTGGAATCCACCTTGTTCTCGCAACCCAGCGGCCGTCGGTGAATGTGATCACCGGTGTCATCAAGGCAAACGTGCCATCCCGCCTTGCCTTCTCGGTTGCGTCCCAGACGGACTCTCGGGTCATCATCGACCAGGGAGGGGCCGACAAGCTTGTCGGTCTTGGCGACATGCTCGTGGTGACATCCCGTGAGCCGAAGCCTGAGCGGATACAGGGATCCTTCGTCACGGAGGCGGAAGTCCACGCTGCCGTCGACTGGGTTCGCGAGCAGCGTGACGCCCAGTATCGGGACGCCGAAGTGTTCGAACAGGCGCAGCAGGCAGCGGCCGAGTTGGAGGATTTCGATGGAGAAGATCCCGAGATCATGCGAGAGGCGATCGAACTCGTCGTGCGCAGCCAACTCGGTTCAACGTCGATGCTCCAGCGCAAGCTGCGCATCGGCTTCGCCAGAGCCGGTCGCGTGATGGACATACTCGAGTCACGGGGTGTCGTCGGCCCTTCGGTTGGCTCAAAGGCACGAGCGGTATTGATCTCAGAGGATGAACTGGAGAGCGTTCTCGGTTAGGAACTCGCCATTCCGAGCCAACAGAGGAGCGTCACCATCGGTGGCGCTCTTCGTCATTGTGGACCAACCGGCCACGAGGCCGCATCCATGACCGACGGCCGAACGATTCAGGCCGACGGTCGGGATCTAGAGTTCGAGTCGTGACAAAGAGCGAATTTGGTTTGACCGTTGAGGCTCTCAATGCCGCGGTCGAGGAATCCTTCCCGTCGATCTATGACATGGGGTTGCGTTGCGACACGTTGGGGGAAGGCAGTGCCGTCGTACGCTGGACATTCGATGACACCCGGCTGAGACCGGGTGGGTACATCCCGGGACCGACCATCTTCTCCGCCGCTGACATGGCACTCTGGTTTGCCGCTTTCACACTCATCGGCGTGGAGCCCATGGCGGTGACGAGCGAAATGTCGATTCGATTCCTGCGGCCGGCACAAGGCGCAGATCTCCTGGCCCGCGCCGTGGTCAACTCGTCAAGTGCCCGTCGAATCGTCGGAACCATCGAGCTCTGGGTCGACGGTGCCCCCGATCGCCTCGTCGCCGTCGCCCAAGGAACCTACGCAGTACCTCCCCAGAAGTCAGACGTCCGACGTCCGACGTCTGACGTCTGAAATCAACCCCTTGAGACCATTGCGAGTTGGCGGGATTGGGCGACGAGTTGGCCTGATTCGTCCCAGAACAAGCCGTCCTCTTCGATGTAGCCACCGGAGACGAAGCGGCTCCGGAATTCGCACCTGATCCATCCTTGAACGTGGGGATCCCGCACATGCACCGTGAGCTCGATCGTCGGTGTCCACCCGATCGGTAGACCGGCTGCGAATGCCGTCGGTGGAAACGCATCGCTCGCAAGTAGCAATGCGTGTGCGTCGAGCGGTTCTCCGGCAAGAAGCCGGAACCAACCTTCGAGA
>QQUL01000171.1 GCA_008501565.1 Armatimonadota bacterium | reverse complement strand
CGACGGCGAGATTCTGATCGCGACTCTCGGGGGAGAACTCCACCGCATCATCCCGGTCCGCTGACGCCCGGACTCGCGAGCTGTAGCGCCCTTAGCCAAGCACCCTCGGACGCCATCCACAGCCGCCCCACTGCCGACGACCATCAACTCCTGGAAACCGATCTAGTCGATCTGCCCGCGTCAAGGATTCCAGATGAGAGGAGTGATCTCCTGGGGCCCGGGATACCTTTCAACTCGGCCTCCGTACATTGACCGAAGGTGAATTCTTCGCTCTCGGCGAGCATGGCGTGAACCACACGAGATATGACGATCAGCGTGCGGTGGAGGTGACGGGATTTGAACCCGTGGCCCCTACGTTGCGAACGTAGTGCTCTGCCGGACTGAGCTACACCCCCGGACTACGGGAATCGTAACGGGTTGCGTGAGCTCGTTCTTTGGGCTGGTACCGACCGTCAAGGTGGGTTCTTACCCTGGGTACGCGGAACGGTGTGGTGCTAGCCGGCGACTGCGGCTCTAGCCGGCGATGACGCGGACGGTTGCGGATTCGTCGGTTGCGTAGGCGGATTGGTCGGGGACGGCTGTCAGGGTGCGCTGTGGGGCGTGCGTGATCGGGGTGACGATCGTCCGCTGAACCGCTCGACGCTGTTTGATGGTCAACAGCAGCGTCACGTAGCTCGCGATCGAGACGTTGATCGCAATGTTGAGATACAGCCACGGGAGCGATCCCGTCCAGGTCGCAAACACGAGCGTCGCCACGGAAGCGACACCCATACCGAAAAGGATTCGTTGCCGTCGTACCTGGGCATGTCTGCGAATGTAGGTGTCGGTGTCGGGCTGAGAGCTTGCAACGGTCGCAAGCTTCTGCTGCGCACGCGCGAAGTCGCGGGTCGTAGCCTTCGGTGCGCGTCGTTTGTGGTCGAAGAACGACGGCAGAAGGAAGGCAGCCCACAATCCTGCGATCAGGATGAAAACGACAATCGGCATTAGTTCTTGGGTTCCTCTTACTCCGCCAGCAACACGAGCGTAGGCACCGAATTGGGCGGTCTGGAGTATTTGAGAATCATCTCGAAGCGCCCATCATGGTCATGGAGCGAACATATGAGCAACTCGTATCAACTCTTGAGGATACGGCGACGTCAATCATGTCGCCCGAAATCCCCCGTTGCGATCGCAACCGCATGATCGAGCGCCTCGCCAATCACGTCAAGACCCTCAGCAACCGCCTTCGGTGAACCCGGAAGGTTGATGATCAGACACGACCCCGCCACCCCGCTGACACCCCGCGACAGCATCCCGAAGGGGATCTTCCCGAATGTTGCTGCTCGCATCGCCTCGGCGAGGCCGGGAACCATACGATCGACGACCCGCAGTGTTCCCTCGGGTGTCAGATCGGTGGGCGAGAGACCAGTTCCCCCGGTGGTGACGATCAGATCGTGGTCCGGCACCAGCTTGCGAAGCGCTGTCTCCACCGATTCAATCCCGTCGGGGATCACGACCCTATTCACAACCTCGAATCCGAGGATGGTCAACCTCTCCTCCAGGAGCGACCCTGATCGGTCGTCCGTGCGACCCGCCGCAGCGGAGTTCGAAACGGTGACCGCAGCTGCTCGGTACTTGCTCACGATTCCACCGGTTCACGGTTCCATTGGCCCGACTTGCCGCCACTCTTGTGAACGAGTCGAACTGATGAGATACACGCCGATCGGTCAATTCCCTTGATCATGTCATAGAGCGCGAGTGCGCCGACGGCCGCACCCGTCATTGCCTCCATCTCGACCCCGGTACGACCCGTCAATCGTGCCTCCACCGAGATCTGGGCACCGGAATCGGTCCGGTCGACGGTGACATCGACCCCGCTGAGCTGGAGGGGATGGCACAGTGGAATCAGCTCGGGCGTTCGCTTCGTGGCTTGAATCGCGGCGATCCGAACCGTTGCCAGCGCATCGCCTTTGGGGAGACCACCGGAGAACAGACGATCAATGGTTTCGACATTCATTGCCACGTCTGCGATCGCCACGGCTCGACGCTCCGTCTCTCCTTTGGCGCCCACATCGACCATGCGAACAGTGCCATCTTTGTTGAGGTGATTCATCTCAGTCATCGAATCCCCGATTCTCATCCCATGTGAACATCTCAAGTGTGACAGGGTCCCCGGCAGAAAGTGAGCCCGTCCCGACCGGCACAACGGCAAACGCTTCCGCCTGTGCCAGTGCGGACAGTACATTCGAGTCCTGGCCACCGGACTTGACGGCGACAAACCGCCCGTCGGTGTCGGTGGCGAGCATGACCCGTACGAAGACTTCCTTTTCAATGGATGTGGAAACATCCTCGCCCATCACGGCAACGATTCTGGGGCGGAACAGCGCTGTGGCTCCCATCATGTGAAGCAACGCGGGTCGGACGAACTGCTCGTAGGCAACAAAGGTCGAGACCGGGTTTCCCGGCAGTCCGAAGAGCGGTACGCCGTTGATCGAGCCAAACGCAAACGGCTTGGCCGGCTGCATCGCAACTTTCCAAAAATCCACCGACCCCATGTCTCCGAGAACCTGCTTGACGTAGTCGTAGTCACCCATCGATACGCCACCGGTGGAGATCACGGCATCGGCTGCGTCTGCAGCTCGTCGATACGCATCGGACAACTCGCCTGCGTCATCACCGACGATCCCGAAATCGATGACATCGACGCCAAGCTCTCGGAGGGCTGAGACGAGAATCACCCGGTTGGTATCCCGGATCTTGCCTGGCGCAAGATCGGCTATGTGCGGCTCGACCACCTCATCCCCCGTCGACATCACCACGACCGTCGGGATCTTTGATACCTTCGGCCGTATCCCTGCACTTGCAAGTGACGCTGCATGACGGGAAGTCAGCCGGACACCCGAGCCAACCACGACGTCCCCGGGAGCAACATCGCCGCCCGCGGCCCGGACGTTGGTGCCACCCCCCACCCCGACGAGGATCGTGACCGAATCGTCGGCATCGACCCGGGTGTCCTCAACCTTGACCACAGCGTCCGCGCCTTCGGGCATCGGGGCTCCGGTCATTATCCGTGTGGCGTGACCTGGCCCCACCGGGCGGGTAGGGACCGAACCCGCCGGTACGTCCTCGATCACCGCGAGGGCAACCGGCGTCTTCGCAACGTCGGCAGCACGCACGGCGAACCCGTCCATCGCCGAATTGGAGAAGGGCGGAACGAGAACGGCGCTGACACACGGTTCAGCCGTCACGCGCCCAACGGCATCTGCAACGTCGACCTGTTCGACATCCAGTCGCGTCATTGCGTCGAGCACCTCGCGTTGCGCGTCACCGAGAAGCTTCATCGGCTGACCCGATCCTCGCTGGCAGTGATAAGCCGTCTGATGTTGGAGGCGTGGCGGACAACGATGAACAGGGCAATCAAGGAAGCCCACGCTATCGCCACCCGGGAGCCACCGCTCAAGGCGACGAGCGGGACCAAGAGACCCATCACGACCAGCGAACCGATCGATGCAGTTCGCCAGACAACGAGGATTGCTATCCAGATCACTCCTAGTGCGATGCCGATCCACGGGACAAGGAAGATCAGACCACCGATCGCCGTGGCGACACCCTTCCCGCCTCTGAAGCGGTGCCAGATCGGGAACGAATGGCCGACAACGGCTGCGAATAGGGTGACCCATCCGAAATCGCCACCAATCCAGGCAGATCCGATCGCGGCAGCACCTGCACCCTTGAGTCCGTCACCGAGGAGGACCAGCGCTGCGGACTTCTTTCCGAGGTTCCTCAGGATGTTCGACATCCCGGGATTCCCCGATCCGACTGAGCGAATGTCGACACCCTGGAGCGACGCAACCACTACTCCGAAGCTGATGCTCCCGAGGAGGTACGAAACGACGATGGCGGCGGTCTGCTCCATGACCCGATTGTAGGAAGCCAACTGCTGATGACCCATGCCGGACATCTTCCATGTGCTCGTCCGACGCGATACGGTCGTTGTGTGCTGGTGTTGTCCAAGCCTCCCTATCTGCGGTGGATCGCTGCGGTCGTGCTTGTCGCTGCCGCTTTTGCGTGGGACATGTCGCGCCGAGCAACTGAGCTGGCCCCGTTTGCTGCTCGAGCGATCGACCGAGGCGAGGTGATCGAAGCGGACTCCATTGCATGGAAGCCAGCGCCCGTGGGTCTGTTCAGATCCGTGCAGGTTCCGATGGGAACCGCGGTCGTGAGGATCGGTGCGGGCGACCCGATCACCGAGGGCATGGTGTCAACGGGTGATCACGTGCCCGACGGTTGGTGGACGGTCCCGATGGACGTGCCCCCGGCGGTCACCCCCGGATCTGAAGTCCGTGTCGTCCTTGCCGACGGGTTCGGCATCACGGGCGTCGTGGTCGAACCTTCGCGGGAGGACACCTTCGGTGTTCGGACAGATGGCCTCGTCGCCGTTCCAGGAGATGCGGCCGACATCGTTGCCGTGGCCTCGACTGCCGGTCAGCTTGTGGTCCTGTTCGAACCATGATCACACGAGGAACGTTGCGATCGTGCCGGCGGTAACGCAGTAGATGCCGAATGGCGCCAGGCCGACGCGTGCCAGGAGGCGGATGAGCACGGCGATCGCGAGATATCCCGATACTCCTGCAACGACGACACCGATCCACACCGTCGGGTCGATCGACTCCCCGGAACCCACGAAGTCGATCATCTCAAAAAGACCAGCTCCAGCAATCACGGGAATGCCAAGAAGAAATGCGAAGCGAGCAGCCTCGACCTTGTTCATTCCCCGGACGAGACCCGCTGAGATGGTCATACCCGAACGAGAGATGCCGGGGATGAGCGCAAGGGATTGCGCAAGGCCGATCACGAGGCTGTCGAGCGGTCGCAAAGACTCGGTTGTGCGATCACCGATCCGAAGGAGACCTGTCGCAAGCAGGATGATCCCGGTGACGACGAGCATGATCGCAACCGTGGCTGGTTCGTGGATGAGCTCCTCGACCTTGTCCTCGAAGACCAGTGCGCCGATGACGGCAGGAACCGAGCCGATCGCGATCAGCGTGATGAGTTTGCGTGCTGGGCGGTCGAACTTCGCCATCTTGGCAATGTCGTTCCGGTAGTACACGAGCACTGCCGCGAGGGTTCCGAGGTGGAGCATGGCAGTTGTGGCGAGATCTGGACCTTCACGATCGAGGATCGCTGGGATCAGCACGAGGTGGCCGCTTGATGAGACGGGGAGGAACTCAGTCAGACCCTGGATGAGTCCCCAAAAGACGGCGTTGAGCATGGCGTGGAGCGTACCGGGTCGGGGCTACATGCCGTATGCGGAAGAGAGTCTGATCTGGTCCGCGATCTTGACATTGACGAGGGCCGGAACTCCCGACTCTTCCGCTCGTTCGAGCGCCGGTCTTATCTCAGACGGTTTCTCGACGAGTTCGCCGTAGCCGCCGAGTCCTTCCACCATTTTCTCGTATGGGCGGAATCCGATCTCCGACAGGTGGACGCTGTCTGGATGTGCGATACGGTGAAGGGTTCGGATGTTGTTCCAGACGCCGTCGTTCCCGATGACGCCGATGACGGGGAGTTCATGGCGGATCAGGGTGTCGTACTCCATGGCGTTGAAACCGAAGGAGCCGTCGCCGTATACGATGCCGACGCGTGTGTCGGGTTCGACCGCCTTCGCCGCCAGGGCGAACGGAGCGCCGACGCCGAGACATCCGAAGGGACCGGGGTCAAGCAGGCCGCCGGGCCGCGATGTGCGCAGCCACTTTGCGGTGGTCGACACGATGTCCCCACCATCGGCAGCGACGATCGAATCGTCTCCGAAGAAGTCGGCGACCTCTCTGGCGAATCTCTCGGGGTGAATCGGGTCTGCATCTGAGGCAGCAGCCTCATCGGCCACTGCCTGTTTGGCTGCCTCCGAAGCGAAGATCTGCGTTGTCCATTCCCGCTCGCCGGTTCGCCCGAGTGTGTCGAGCCGGGCGACGAGCTGGGCCACGACCGTTCCGGGGTCAGCGACGACACCGATTGTTGCATCACGGTTCCAGCCAACCTTCGATGGGTCCTGGTCGATGTGGATGATCGTCGCATCCGGGTGAATCTTCTTGCCGAAGCCGGTGCGGAAATCCCAGTCCACGCCGAGGGACAGCACGACGTCCGCCTCCTTGAGGGCTTCTGATCTGGTGCGGTTACCCAGATACGGGTGACCGGTCGGGAGTGAGCCGCGAGCGAGGCTGTTGAGGAAGACGGGCGCCTTGTAGTTCGTGGTGAATTCACTCAGCGTCGCGAGGAAGTCGGGTTGCTGGGTCCAACGCAGCCCGGTACCGCCAAAGATCACCGGCTGGCTGGCCTGTGCGAGGAGTTCGACGATCTCGTCAAGAGTCTCGTCCGGGAGCCCTGATGGACGGTTCGCTCTTGCGCTTTGTGGCCACAGAATGGCCGATTCCTCGACCATGTCCGCGGTGATGTCCCAGGGCATGTCGATGAACACGGGACCGCCGCGATTTGTGAAGGCATGGCGGGCGCCCGTTGCGATGTATTCGGCGAGTCGACCCGTATTCCATGCCGTCGTCGACCAGCGAGTGATCGATTCGAAGAGTTTGGGATGATCCATTTCCTGGAGTCCGCCCTTGAGGTCCTCCTTGGTGAGGTGTCTTCCGCCGATGAGCATCATCGGAGTGTTCGCAAAGAAGGCATTGGCGACCCCGGTGAGTGCATCGGTGACGCCGGGTCCGGCGGTCACGAGGGCAACGCCGAGCTTGCCCGTCAACCGTGCATACGCATCCGCTGCATGCGCCGCGGCCTGTTCGTGTCGGACATCGATCACGTGCATACCCTCGGACACGCAGCCGTCCATGAGGGGCATGATGTGGCCACCGGTCAGTGTGAAGACGGTATCAACGCCCTCCGCCTTGAGGGCCTTCGCCACCACCTGGCCGCCTGTGATCTTCGCCATTACTCCCCCGGAGTGTGTGAAGCGTGTGAACGTATTGCGTCCATCTGAGAGTACCAATGACGCAGCGCTGTACCCTGAGGTGCATGTTGAACAACAAGCCCCACACACGCGCACGACTCGCCGCTGACACGGTCGCGTGGCTCACGACCGTCAGCGCGGCTGGCGTTCCTTCGACGGCGCCGGTTTGGTACATGGTCGACGGAGAGGATTCGATCATTCTCTACAGTAGGGACCCCTCAGTCCGGGTCCGCAACATCGCAGCCAATCCGAATGTCAGTCTCGCCCTCAACTCTGACCCCCATGGTGCAGACATCGTGGTCGTGAATGGAACTGCGACGATCGATCCATCAATCCCCTCCGTTGTCGACAACGAGGCATATCTGGAGCGGTATCAGGCTCGCCTCGCTTTCCACAAATGGACGCCTCAATGGTTCGCCGAGAACTATCCCGCACCGATCAGGATCACGATCACATCGATCCGGGGCAAATAAGCGCGGATTACCAGGCGCCGTAAGCGGGTTGGACAACACGGTAGGACGAGGAAGACCGAGGATCATGTTCAAGAGACACCCGAAAGCAGCCAAGGTTGGAAGCATGAGCGAGATCGATGCGCTTGCCGCAAGCGGCAAGCCGGTGCTCGTCGACTTCTATCAGGTGGGATGCGCCCCGTGTCAGGTGATGGACGGCATCATGAACGAGTTGTCACGCGAGTACGGCGAATCAGCGCATGTCGTGAAGGCAGACATCACGCAGATGCCAGATGCCATGCAACGCTTCAAAGTTCGCTCAACGCCAACGATGGTCCTGCTTGCGAGCGCCCCATCCAAGAAGCGAAAGAAGACGCGAAACGGGTATTCCCGTGGCGGCGACACATCAGGTGGTGGTCCGCGCCCTGTCACCCAACGCTGGCGCGGTCAAGGCCTCGTCCAAAAAGACTTCCTCGCTCGCATGCTCGAATCCAACGGCGCCCAACGAGTCAGCTAACAGCATCCGTCGTCAGACGGTACCCAGGGTTCCAGTACCTGGTTTTTCACTACTGGAGCCCACAGAACGGCACGATTCGGCATTCTCGGTATCGCAGCGATGGTCGCCCCGGCTGGGAATACACTCCTTTCCAACGGAGGAGTGATTTGTGAGTATTGAACGCGTTGGGGTGGTCGGTGGTGGCCAGATGGGTGGCGGTATCGCCGAGGTCTGCGCCAAGGCAGGTGTCGATGTTGTTGTGGTTGAGGTTTCCGAAGAACTCGTAGCGCGGTCCCGTGATGGCATCACCGCAAGCCTCGACAAGGCAGTCGACCGCGGCAAGCTCGATGCTTCGGGACGCACCAGTGCCTTGGAACATCTGACGTTCACAACCGATCTTTCGGCATTCGCTGACCGCGATCTCGTGATCGAAGCGGTCGTCGAAGATCTCGCCGTAAAGACCGACCTCTTTGGGCGAATCGATGCTGCCGTCGAGTCTGACACAGCGATCCTCGCAACGAACACATCGTCGATTCCGGTGACCCAGATTGCCATGGCAACAAGCCGCCCACACGCCGTGGTTGGCATGCATTTTTTCAACCCCGCCACGATCATGCCTCTCGTGGAAGTGGTTTCAACTGTCGTTACGGATCAGTCGTACGCAGACCGAGCGGCCGAATTCACGGCGAACACACTTGGCAAGACGGTGGTGCGTGCGAAGGATCGGGCCGGATTCATCGTCAACAAGCTGCTCTGTCCCTACATCTTTGAAGCAATCCGCATGTATGAAGAGGGGTTTGCCTCAAAGGAGGACATCGATGCGGCGATGGTCGGTGGTGCCGGGTACCCGATGGGTCCACTCACGCTGTCGGACCTCATCGGCAACGACACCATGCTTGCGGT
>QQUL01000016.1 GCA_008501565.1 Armatimonadota bacterium | reverse complement strand
CATGTGGTGGCGACACCGCAGACAGCGGCACAGCCGACCAAGGAGACCAAGTTTCAACCACCCAGCCTGGTACGACCCAGCCTGACGTTGACGACAGCGGGGACAGTGGCGACAGTGGCGACAGTGGGGACAGTGGCAACTCCGAGGGTTCGGGACCATCTACGGCAACCGTGACGATCGGTGATCAGACCTATAACTTCTCAAGCGAAGACGCTGGTGTCGCCCAGTGTCTGACCGACCTTTTCGGCATCTACTCGATCCAACTGCCAATGATCGATGACAGTGGTGCCCTGACGGACGGCTATTTGTCGATGGCTATCTTGCATGAGGGCACCGACCCTGCGGTGGTCGAACAGGTCAACGCGGTGCGGCTCGAGGTCGACGATGACGGCGACTGGGTGGCCGATTCCACATTTGAGTTCTTCGTGTTGGGTAGTACGGCAGAGCCAGGGGAAAGCCAGGTGGACTCTGTCGAGTTCGATGGGAGGACGGTCCGGGGAACGGCAACCTTCCTCCAGGACACCTACGTCGAGCCGGGTGAACCAGTCACGGGGACTTTCGAAGCGACGTGTGGCGAAGAGCGGACCGTCTGAGGAACGCGGCGGTCGAGGCAGTCCGTCAACGTTCGGGCTGAACCTCGACCACAGCGTCGGAGGACTCGCACCACCGGCACACTACGCGATCGACAGTCCGCTCGAGGATCTCTTCATCCTCGACTTCGACGTCGCCTCCAAGATCGGCGTGTTCAAAGCGTCGACGACGGACCGTATCGAACACGTCGAACCTCGTCTTGTTCCCACATTGGTCGCAGCGATAGAGGGTCACGGTTTGCTCAACTCCCAGATTCCGTCATTGTCCGCAACACCAAGGATCGCTTCTGCTGTAGCGCTTGGGTCATCGATCAGTGCCGCTGGCGTGAGTGTGATGGCGGTGACCGGTCCGTGCCGGTAGAGGGACGGGCTCCACCTGACACCAAGTTCGTTTGCCCGGCCGGTGAGAGACGCAACCGTGTCGGCGTCCGACTCCACGGTCACGTCGTCGAGTGCAGCCTCGGCGACAGCTCGCGTGACGGTTCCTCGTGAACCAGCCTCCATGTCCTCGAGGAATGTGAGCCCGAACAGGGCGTGGAAGAATCGCCCCTTATCGTCTGCGGTCCTGAGTCCGCTGTATACGGATGCTGCCAGCTCCGTTTCGGGCGTAGGTATCGGCATCCAATCAAGATTCACGCGAACACCGGACTCAGCGAGCTTTCGCACGAATCGGTAGAACAACCACGCATCCGGACATCCGAACTCGAACCACACCTGTCCACTGAACTCCATGCTGCCAGAGTAGACGGAAACCGGGAATCCGAGGTTTGGCTGAAAGCTGAGAGCTGAAAGCCATGTAATCGAACAGATGTTCGATTACATTCCTCCCATGACTCTTCTGGGCCAGCGCTCCTTCAACGACCTGGGTACACCGCTGTCGGAAGTTCCGTTCTGTGTGCTCGATCTCGAAACGACTGGCGTAGGTCCCGATATTTGCGAGATCACCGAGATCGGGGCAATCCGCTTCGAAGGCGGCCTCGAGACCGGCCGGTTCCAGACGCTCGTCAATCCGCAGACCGGCATCCCGCCTCAGGTCACGGTGATGACGGGGATCACCCAGGCGATGGTCATCGATGCGCCGACCATTGGCGAGGTACTGCCCTCGTTCCTCGAGTTTCTGGGCGATGCGGTCATCGTCGGTCACAATGTGTCGTTCGACATCTCGTTTCTCAACGCGGCTGCGTTGCGCCTGGGATACGGGCGACTTGCCAACCGATCCACCGACACGCTCGGGCTTGCACGCCGCCTCGTCCGACAGGAGGTGCGAAACCTCAAGCTCTCAAGTCTTGCAGCGCATTTCCGGTCGCCTACCACCCCGAACCACCGGGCCCTCGACGACACGATCGCGACAGCCCATGTTTTCTGGTGTCTCCTGGAGCGAGCCGGAGCCATCGGCGTCACCCACCTCGACGACCTTCTCAGCCTTCCGACGATCAAGGGGTCACGGGCAATCGGCAAGCTCACGCTGACCGAGCATCTTCCTCGCAAGCCGGGCGTCTATCGCTTCCTCGATGCTGGCGGTCACGCTTTGTACATCGGCAAGGCAACCAACTTACGGTCGAGAGTGCGATCGTACTTCAGCGGGGATACACGCCGCCGAGTCGACGACATACTCCGTGACACCGTATCGATCGAGCATCAGGTGACGAGTTCGGAACTTGAGGCGTCGATTGTGGAGTTGCGCGAGATCCACGAGCGGCGTCCCATCCACAATCGAAGGTCCAAACCTCCCCGATCGCTGCACTGGGTTCGACTCACCGAGGAACGCCATCCGCGGTTTCAGCTGGCGAGGACACCTGGCAATGGGCGACTTGATATCGGGCCTTTTCGCTCTCGACGAGCCGCAGAACAGGTGCTGTTCGCACTCTGGGACGGTTCTCGGATCCGTCGCTGCACCTCCGGAGGTCGCGGGTGTGGGTTTGCTGATCTTGGTGTCGCTGTCTGCCCGTGCACGGGTGGTGTGTCCGATCACGAGTATGCAGCGATCGTCAATCAGCTCGTCGCCCGGATCGAACGCGATCCTCTGCCCATCTTTGCAAGCATCGAGGAACGAATGACCGCGTTTGCGAGACATCAACGTTTTGAGGACGCCGCTTCGATTCGTGATCGATGGACCAGCTTGTCGCGGGCACTCGAGCAACGCCGGCTGTGGCAGTGCCTCCAAGATGCAGGTCGATTCGTTGCCGTTGACGCCGCCGGGCTCCATGTCGCGGTCAACCGCGGGCGACTGGAGTCGTGTTGGCGGAACCGAAGCACCGCCCCACTCCCGGCCGCCGACCGCGGCGCCGCCGACCGACCGGAAACGATGGCAGCACTCGACGAAGCGATGCTGCTCTGGCGCTGGCTCAACAGGAATGGCGTGGAACTGGTTGAAATCTCCGGCACGCTGGCAGTTCCCGCCAACCCCATTCCCATGAACCCGTCACAGAGTGGAAAACGGACCTCGCGGGCTGACACACCGCCCTGACCCCCATGAATGGCAGGACAGCTATGCGACGGGGGCACCGGGATCAACCGTGCGGTCGGGTCGCAACAGCACCACGCCTTCGTCGACAATCGCTCCCAGCACGAGGACATCGGATCGGAAACCACCCACCCGCATGGGTGCGAACCCCGTCACCGCGACGACCTGCGTGCCCACGAGGTCGTCGGGTTCATACAAATCCGTCAGCTTGGCCGATGATTGAAGGACGCCCGGATCGCCGAAGTCGATCCACAGGCAGAATGAGGGCTCACGAGCCCCGGTGTTCGGCTCACAGCGTGTCACGCGACCGATCTTGAGGTCAAGGGCTTCGAAGTCGGCAAATGTTGGACGAGCCGGGTCTGGTTTGGTCATGGAGGAAAAACCTAGCGTTGATTGGACAGCTCACGTTCAGAACCATCTCCTCGAGTTTCCGTAGCAGCGAGGGTTTTGACCGGGTAACTAGATATCTGAATAACTACGTATTGGCACTTGCCGACTACCCTGAGTGTCGGTATCTTTGAGGGGTACACAGGTATGAGCCTGACGACCCATTGGGTTGCGCTGGTTTCTCCTGTTGAATAGAACAAAGAGCTGGAACAACCGATCACGGATGGGCTTCTGTGACGGTGGTTGAAAACTGTGTCTGCGGTTGGGCTAATCGCAGACCCACGGAGCACGCTCCGTGAACAAGGGATTGGAAGGCATATGCCTCAAGCATGGATTTCATCGACGAGCACTCCTCGTCGACTGTTGAGCGTCGTAATCGCCACGCTCCTGATACTCAGCGCTCTCGCGTTTGCACCGGGTATCTCAAATCGCGCCGAGGCCGCCCCACCCGGCTTCCCGACAGGCTGCGGATTGGATTTCTTGGTCATACTCGATGAATCGGGATCAATCGGCACCACTTCGGGCGCCGAAGCCGCAGTCACCAACGCATTCGATGTTCTCGTGACGTCGCTCATGGGAACCGAAAGCAGTGTTCGGGTAATGGATTTCAACACGAATGCAAACCTGTGGGGCAATGGGTGGGTGGACACCGTTTCTGCGAATCAAGGAACGTTCGATACCTATATCGATAGCTACAACCCTGGCGGATGGACCAACTGGGAAGACGCGATGCGTCTCGGCCACTACAGCAATGCGGCCAGTCAGGCTGACGTCGTGCTCTTCATCACTGACGGCAACCCGACCGCCCTCGTCGATCGCGATGATGTGAGCCAGGTGACCTATGAAACCGGTTCGTCGATTCCCACCGGGGACATGAACACAAACCAATCCCCTTCCAACGCTTTTGACGCGGCGTACAACGATCCCGCACCAGACGGCGGGGACTCCGTGGGCAAGCTCGTCAAGGGCGAAACCTATGTGTGGGGAATCGGTGTGGGCGACGCTTTCTCGAGCGCCTCGGCACGAGGCCGACTCGCTGACATAAGCGACGCTTCGACGCTGGTCGACTTTGACGAACTTGCTGACACGATCCGTCAGTCGGTCTTCGAAGGATGCGAGAACACACTCCAGATAACGAAGACAGTTTCGCCACCCGAGGGTGATGATTACCTTGGCTCCGGATATGACTTCTCGGTAGAGGTCTCGGTGAATGGTGGAGCGTTTGGCGCCACATCACCCGGGTCGGATTCAACGAACGGCAGCGGAATCGCTGGGCCGTTCGCATGGACGACAAACTCTGAAGCTGATACGGCCGACCTGAGGGTTACCGAGACCAGTCCCGGAGATGTGGGCGGGTTCCTGACAGGCGCGAGCTGCACGTGGCGGACGGTCACCGAAAACGGTGACGCGACAGTCTCGTTCACGCCCGGTAACTCCTTCTTCGACGTAGAGGGCATTCCGGCGAACGCCCTGGTCGAATGCGATGTGACGAATGACGTGCCACCTGCTCCGAGTCTGGTGTTGGAGAAGGACACAGCGTCAATCGTCGACACAGACGACAACGGTATCGACGCCGGTGACGAAATCAACTACACCTTCGAGGTGACCAACGACGGGAATGTCACGTTGTACAACGTCGACATCACGGACGAAGTCATCGACGCCGACGTGGTCGGTGACCCGATTCCGTCGCTCGCACCCGGTGCAAGCGATAGCACAACGTTCACGGCAACGTACGTCATCACACAGCAAGATATGGATAGAGGCACGTTCACCAACTGTGCAACTGCAACAGCAGTGGATGGTGAACAAGGAGAAGTCACTTCGAATCGACCCTGTGAAACAAACACCTTCGACAAGGATCCTGGGTTGGAGTTGGAGAAGGCCACAGCTTCGATCGATGACGGTGGCGACGGTGTCGATGCTGGCGACACGATCAACTACACCTTCACCGTGACCAACACCGGGAACGTGACGCTGCGCAATGTCGACATCACGGACGAAGTCATCGATGCCGACGTGGTCGGTGACCCGATTCCGGCGCTCGCACCAGGTGAAAGCGACAGCACAACGTTCACGGCAACGTACGTCATCACACAGGCCGACATCGAAGCTGGCAGCTTCGAGAACTGTGCCACTGCAACAGCCAACGGCGACGTCACATCCAACCGATCCTGCGAGACAAACACTTTCGAGCAGGATCCGGATCTGACATTGGTCAAGACCACGGCGTCGATCGACGACGGTGGCGACGGAGCCGATGCTGGTGACACGATCAACTACGCCTTCGAGGTGACCAACACCGGGAACGTGACGTTGACCAACGTCGACATCACAGATCTGATGGCTCCCGACGTAGTCGTGACAGGTGCTCCGATCCCGTCGCTGGCACCAGGTGCAAGCGACAGCACAACGTTCACGGCAACGTACGTCATCACACAGGCCGACATCGAAGCTGGCAGCTTCGAGAACTGTGCCATTGCGACTGCAACCTGGGGACAGAACGAATCTGAAGGAGGCGGACAGAACCTGCTGGCAGCAGCCGGGCCGGTCGTATCCAACGAATCCTGCACCATTGACAACTTCGATGAGAAGAGCATCACCATCGACAAGTTGGTGTGGGACGGCGACTCCTACGAGGATTCGGCAGTGCTCGTGCCTGGAGCCACACCCACATGGCAGATCACGGTGAGCAATCCGAGTCTGGTGACGGTGTCGGGTATCTCCCTGAGCGATCCCGTTGCACCTCTTTGCGAAACGGCATTCGCAGCCGCGCTTCCTGGAGGGAGTCTCGCTGCTGGGGGTTCCGTGATAATCACGTGCACCGGCCCCGCGGTCGAGGTTGGATCCACGGTCAATGTTGCGACCGCCAGCGGCAACGGCGTTCTCAGCGTTGACGACGACGCCACCGTCCGAGTCGCCGCCGTGCAGGCCTCAGGCGTCATCGGCGACCGTGTCTGGTACGACCTTGACGACGATGGCATTCAAGACGCCAGCGAAGTCGGCATTCCTGGAGCAACGGTGAGGATCACGGGACTTGACGGTCAGGATGTCGACGCTGCCACAGCCGGTATCCAGACGTCGATGACGATGGTCACCGGAACCGATGGCAAGTACCTGTTCTCAGCTTTGCCTGCAGGCAACTACAAGGTCGACACACAGCTGTCATGGATCCCGGATCCTGAAGCTGTTGGCCTCCGCTTCACGACCCCATCGTCCTTCACCATCGCACTGGCTGACGGTGGAGAGAACCTGACGGCCGACTTCGGCGTGGTCTCCGATGAGCTGCCACACACAGGTCTGGACGCGGACAAACTCCTGATTGTCGCAATCCTGTTGATGATCGCTGGCGCGGGTGCCGTCCTTGCAACCCGTCGGAGGAAGGACAACGGCGAAGACCTCGCTGCGTAGTACACAGCAGCGTTCGTAACGAAGGACCGTGGGCTAACCCCCACGGTCCTTTCGCTTCCCGATGGCCGCGGCTGAAAGCTGTGAGCTGTGAGCGGTAAGCTCCCCCCATGACCGCTCCGAAGTACAAGTGGCAACCTTCGTCTGCGGACATTGCGGCGCACTATGGAATCCCGGTCGATCGTGTCGTCCGGTTCGATCAGAACACCTCGCCCTTTTCGACGGACTGGGCACCGGCGATCGTTGTCCCGATGGCTCGCACGCTCAACGAATACCCCGCTGCCTCGTATCTTCCCCTGCGGGAGGCCGCCGCCACCTACCTTGGAACCACCGCCGAGCACGTTGTTCCCGGAGCTGGAGTTGACGAGATCATTCTCCTCATCGCCAAGGCCTACCTTGCACCGGGGAAACGGGCAAGTGCTGCGGTTCCGACCTATCCGCTTTACGAGATCGCCACCAAGCAACACAATGCGGAGTTCCTCGGGATTGAGCGAATCGGACCGAAGTTCGAGTTTCCGCTCGAATCTCTCGGCGAAGCCGCAGAGACCTCTGAGGTGACGTGGCTGTGCGTGCCGAACAACCCCATCGGAGACCGCATCGACGACCGCTGGATCAACGCGATCATTGCAGCGGCAAAGGGCATCGTTGTCATCGATGCCGCATACGCTGAGTTCACTCGCGATCGCTGGGTGTCCCTTGTCAATCAGCACCCCAACCTCATCGTGTGCCACACCATGTCCAAAGCGTTCGGGCTTGCCGGCCTGCGAGTCGGATTCTCCGTGAGTTCAGCCTCGATCGCCGAACGACTCGACGCGGTCCGGCCACCGGGGAGCATCTCGTCGATGTCTGCCGAGATCGCGACCACTGCCCTGTATGAACCGCAACGCATGGAACGCAGGGTTGTCCGTCTCATCAAGGAACGGGGTCGGCTTGCACAGGGTCTAACGAAACTTGGTCTTCGTGTGGTCCCCTCATCGACGAACTTCCTACTCTGTGAGGTTGGTCCGTCAGCGCACTCGCTTGCCGAACAGTTGATGGCAGATGGTCTCGTCGTCCGAACCTTTCCCACCGATGGCCTCCTCGCTGACTTCCTACGCTTCACGGTGCGAGCACCACACGAGAACGACCGTCTCATCGACGCACTGTGGCGCCACCTTCCATAGTCGGCGGAGCCCTCCGCCGTATCGTCCCAGTCGCCTTTGCCGCGGCGCTGACGGCTTGTAGCTCCGGGATCTCGGGTCCGCTTCCCGATCCCCCGACGCCGGTAACCGCCACAGAGTTCGTCACGCTCGTCGCTGCTGAATCACCTGCGGTCGTCAACGTGTGGGCTTCCTGGTGCCTCCCGTGTCGCTCTGAGGCCCCGTTGATCGCTGCTGGCTCACAAAGCCATCCCGGCGTCGCGTTCATCGGACTGAACGTCAAGGACACGGAGTCCGGGGCTTCGGGGTTCATTGCCGAATTCCTGTCCGAAGCTGACATGATCCACGTATCGGATTCATCGGGTCGTATCCCGATCGATCTCGGCGCAGGAACCGGTGTACCAGCCACATTCTTCTATGCATCCGATGGAACGCTCATCGCCACACACCGCGGCGTCATTGACGAGCCGACACTCGCCCGGTACCTCGACGAGATTGATCGCTGATGGAGTACTCGCTACTGGTTGCCGCCGCGATCGCCGTCGGGGCGTTCTGGCTGATGGTTCGTTGGGAAGCGAAGCGGGGAAACGCCGCTGGTTGTGCTCTCGACATCTGGGATGCCGGGATCACCTCGGCAATTGTTGGGGTATTCATTGGCCGCCTGGCCGCAATGATCTCCTCGGGAATCAACCCGTTGACCGACCCCGGTCAGATTCTCCTCGTTCGCTCCGGGGTATCGACCGTCGGGGCAGCCCTTGGAGCCCTTGCCACCTATGTTCTCCTTGCGCGACGCGACTTCGTGTGCGGACTTGACGCGATCGCGCCAGCCGCACTTGCTGC
>QQUL01000151.1 GCA_008501565.1 Armatimonadota bacterium | reverse complement strand
ACCGGAGTCACCGGATATCGTGGCTCGTATCTCACTGCACACAACAACGGGGACTACGGGATCTACGGATTTGATTCCTTCGATGGGCAGTTCGACCACGTCTTCGCATCCGGCAACCGCGACAGCTGCATCTACATCGGGCAGTGCTACCCATGCAATGCCGTCGTGACCGACTCGATCTCTGTAGAGAACGGATTGGCTTTTTCGGGAACCAACGCTGGTGGTGACCTCTACCTGATCAACTCCGTGTGGGAAGACAACATGGGAGGGCTGGCCCCGAATTCGCTCGACTCGGAATTGTATCCACCACACCGTGAGGTGTACATCGGCGGAAACCTTGTGATCAACAACAACAACGCGGACGCCCCGACCAAGGGATTCGCCCGTCTTGCGTGGGGTGAGGGCATCGTGCTCGCAGGCGGTGAGGGAGATGTCGTCGAGAAGAACCTCGTGGTCAACCACGACCGCATCGGCATTGTCACCAATGTTCTACCGGACAAGAACATCTGGTGGGCATCGGACAACACGGTTCGTGACAACACGATCGCGGGCACCGGGATCGCTGACCTCGGGCTTGTCGGTCCACTCAGCAAGGGGAATTGTTTCGAAGGCAACCTCATGGCTGGCTGGACAGTCCCGCCATTCGTTTCGCTCTACCACACGTGCGGTGGGATCAACATGCCATTCCAGTTCGACCTCGGCACGCTGTTCTTCCTCATGGGTGCTCAAGCAGACGCCAACGCTCATGTCCCACCGGGTTCGGACTATCGAACGTGGCCCCCACCCGGTGATCAGATCAATATGCCGGACGCACAGACGGCGACGGCCATGCCCGCCTACCAAGTCTTCGAGAAACCGAATCTCGATGAGATCAAGACCCCGGAGCTTCCCGCGGGTATCGAAATACGCAGTAAGGAGCTCGTTGTGTCAGGAGTCCCCGTTACCGAACCAACCGTCTGGACGTTTGTCCTCACCCTCTGGGGGTACTTCCTCCCACTCGCGCTTGTTGGTGCGTGGATCGGCCTCGCCATCTGGGACATGGTGCGCCGCGAGGATGAGATGTCGAAGGGGGCGGTCATCGGCTGGTTCGCTGCGATTCTGCTGATCCCCATCCTTGGTGTGATCCTGTATTACATCTTCGGCAAGTCAACCATCCCCGCATGGCTTCGCGGGCTTGTGGTGGGCGGCGGCGCTGCTGCCTATCTCATCGTCCTTGTGGCGATGCTCTTGGTGAGCGGGGCGGTATAGGGCGGACGTCAGGAGGTCGGAGATGTCAGGGACAGCCCGGGTACTTGTTGCTCTGCTGATCGGGGTGGGGATTGCCGGTGTCGGGGCCGGTTTCGCAATGCTCTCACCCGACACCGAACCGGTCGCGTGCACAATGGATGCGCGACTCGACGCTCCCGAGGGCTGGACGTGGCATCGTGATGGCGCAAACAACTGTGCGTGGACGCTCTATGACGCCGATGGGAGCGAGGCACCCGACGACGTCTACACCGCAATCGGCGAGGAACCTCCGCCACCGCCACCAACCGATCTCGCTCCCTGGCTGGTTCTCGGTGCCGGTATTGTGACCATCGGCGTAGCGATTGGTGCGGCCGTCTCCTTACGCCGTTCTTGACCCGGCGCGGCGAGAGCCGCGATGCTGGCCAATCTGGTAACAGCTCCAAGCAGCAGGATCAGGAATTCACGCGCTTCTGCAGGCTGACAAAGAGCCAGATGATCGCGGCGATCAGCAATATGCCACCGATGGACATCGCTGCAACGATGTCGAAAACCAGGCTGAGACCCCACACGATGGGTGGAATGAGGATGATGATGGCGACCACGATCATCCAAGTCGGCCATTGCTTCTGAGCCACGGTGCTGTTCCTTTCGATGCTTCGGCGTGCAGCGTACCGTACCGTGAGGGCACAGCAGTGTTCGGTCAGCCCGCTCCCCCACCTGCGGACGCCGCTGGTTCTTCAGGACTCTCTGCACCATCGCTCTCAAGGCTGGCCTTGAGGGCCGCCATGAGGTCAATGACTTGTGCCTTGGGTTCCTCAACTGGTGCCAAGGTGAACTCGTGGCCCGCGATCTTCTGCTCGATGGCCGCCTGAAGCTTTCCAACGACACTGTCGGTGTATGACTCGGGTGTGAACACGTCCGTTGCAATCTGATCCACGATTTGTTCGGCGAGGGCCAGCTCGCGCTCATCAACCTCGATATCGGGGTCTGCCAGCTCATCGAACGCTCGGAGTTCTGTGTCGTATTTGAGCTGCTGCATGATGAGTCCACCCTCATACGGACGCAAAAGGACGAGGTAGTCCTTCCCCCGGGCTGCATATTTGGCGAGGGCAGCACGCTCCGTCTTCTTCATGACCTCCGAGAGAAGGACATAGGGCTTGTCTCCTCCGTTGCCTGGTCCGAGGTAGTACGCCTTTTCGAAGTAGATCGGATCCACGGCCGATATCGGAACGAACTCCTTGATATCGATGGAATGCGTCGCCGCCAACTCCATCGCCTTGATCTCTTCGGGCTCAAAGAGCACATACTGATCCTTGGCGAACTCGTAACCCTTGACAAGCTCTTCTCGCGGTACGACCTCATCATGCGTCGGGCAGTACAGCTTCTGCCGAACCCGGGTTTTGCACGAGGCGTGGATCGAGTTGAACTGCACCTTCGCGGCTGATTCCGTCGAAGAGAACAGTTGTACAGGGATCGCCACCAGCCCAAAGCTGATCGTCCCAGATGCGATCGGTCGTCCGGCCATAGGGAAGTACCCTAAACCCCCGAACACGCATTTGACCACGATTTCTTTGCGGAACGGCGCAAAGGCGTACCATCTGGCGATGCCATCTGATCGTGTTGATCCCCTTGCCGAATATCGAGCCAAGCGTGATCCGGACAAGACTCCAGAACCCTTTGGAGGCAAAGCGCCGAGCGGAGCGCTCCAGTTCGTGATCCAGAAGCATGCCGCAACGCGATTGCACTACGACCTCCGTTTGGAACACGACGGCGTGCTCCTGTCATGGGCGGTTCCGCAGGGCATCTCCCTCGACCCATCCGTGAAGCGGTTCGCAGCCCACACGGAGGATCATCCGATCGACTACGCCGAGTTCGAAGGTGTGATCCCGGACGGCGAGTACGGAGCAGGTCCCATGATTGTCTGGGACCGGGGCGCACTTGAGATCATCGAAGATCCGAAGCACGGGATCGAGCACGGCAAGCTGCTCTTCGATCTCCACGGCTACAAGATCAACGGACGCTTCACCCTGGTCAAGACCACGAAGGGCCCGAAGGACTGGCTTCTCATCAAGAAACCGGATGCGTGGTCTCGAGATGGAGACCCGGATTTCGACGAGTCGTCGGTGCTCAGCGGACTCACGATCGATGACCTTGTCCAGGGCTCGACGAAAGTTGACACACTGAGAGATCTCCTCACCACCTGGAATGTTCCCCTCCTCAAATCGGATTCTCGACCGTTCACGCCGATGCTCGCCGAAACGGCAGATGAGCCATTCTCACGTCCGGGCTGGCTGTTCGAGATCAAATACGATGGGTATCGCCTGATTGCCCACAAGAGCGACCATCTCGTGCTCCTCCAATACCGAAGTGGCATTGACGCCACGCAAACATTTCCCGAGATCGCTTCGGCAGTCGCCGCGCTTCCTGCCGAGTCGCTGGTGCTCGACGGCGAGGTTGTGATGCTCGACAACGATGGCAAACCGTCCTTCGGGGCACTCCAGAAGCGAAGCAAGCTCACCAACCACTTCGATGTCAGATCCGCCTCCGTGAGGTCTCCGGCCACGCTGTTTGCTTTTGACCTTATCGGGTTTGAGGGCCGTGACTTCACACAACTCCCGCTTGCTACGCGCAAGGAAGCACTTGGATACCTCGTTCCCAGCGTTGGACCACTTCGCTTTGCTGATCATGTACCGGAACGCGGCATTGAAACATTTGAAGGGGCAGCAGCCATGGGGCTTGAAGGCATCATGGCAAAGAGGTCCGATTCCCTTTATCGCTCCGGCCGCTCGGACGATTGGCTCAAGATGAGGGTTGAACACACGGACACCTTTGCAGTCGTCGGATTCACGAAGCCGGAAGGCGCGAGAACCCACTTCGGGGCGTTGCATGTGGCAGGTATCGCACGGGGTGCCCTTGCGTACGCGGGCAGGGTCGGAACCGGGTTCGACACCAAACAGATCGGGGACATCCACGCCGATCTGGTCGCGATCTCTGACCATCTTCCCTCGGTCACGGGTCTCCCGGAAGATGAAACGTCCACATGGGTCGCTCCGGAACTGTTCATCGATGTCCGCTACAAGGAGATCACGGCAGGTGGTGCCCTCCGTCAACCCGTTTTCGTACGGACCAGATTCGATGCATCGCTCGAAACCGTGGCAGACCTGACCGGTTCCGACGAGAGGAGGGGCGAGCCACCCGCTCCCGCGGACGCATCCGCAGTCCGAACATCGAATCTCGACAAGGTGTTCTGGCCAGACGACGGCTACACCAAAGGTGACCTTCTCGCCTACTACGACGCTGTCGCCGACCACCTGCTCCCCTACCTGGCCGATCGGCCGCTCGTCACCGTGCGGTACCCGGACGGGATCGCAGGGAAGTCGTTCTACCAGAAGAATGCGCCCGGTTTCGTTCCGCCAACGATCCGAACCGAATGGATTGCCTCTTCTGACGATGACCCTTCGGGTTCCTCGGGAGTTGGACTGCGTAAAACTTCCGAGCGTGGCAACAACTACTTCGTGTGCGAGGACGCGGACGCCCTCCGCTACATCATCAATCTTGGTGCAATTCCCCTGCACATCTGGGCGTCACGGGTCACAACGATCGACACCCCCGACTGGTGCATTCTCGACCTCGATCCCAAGACCGCTCCGTTCACAGCAGTTGTGACAGTGGCGCGAGCAATAAAGCGTCTGTGTGATGACATGGATATCCCGTGCAATGTCAAGACAAGCGGTCAGTCGGGACTCCATGTCATGATCCCGATGGGAACGGGCCATGATTACATGAGGCAGAAACTCCTCGGAGAGCTTGTTGCCCGGATCGTCGAATCCGGGATTCCCGATATCGCCACGACGGTTCGTTCTCCTGCTGCCCGTGGTGACCGCGTCTATATCGACTTCGTCCAGAATGGTCGTGGAAAGCTCATCGCTGCGCCGTATGCGGTTCGTCCGGTTCCGGGAGCGACGGTCTCCGCTCCCCTTCGCTGGTCAGAGGTCACGGACAAACTCGATCCAGCGAGATTCACGATCAAAACCATGCCGTCACGCCTGTCGCGCATGAAGAACGATCCGCTCCTCCCCATACTCGACGGGAATCCGAACCTAGCGGCTGGTCTGTCCAATCTGATCGAACGGAGCTAGTGGTCAGAATCCACTGCGACTGGATACGAGGTACGTGGCCATGGTGCCCACACCACGAATATCGATGGGCACCCGAGGCTCGAAGGTGAAAGCGTCACCGACAAGGGCTTTCGTCTCAACACTTACATGAACCTTCCCCGGTTCGCCTGACTCCTCCAGCCTCGATGCGATGTTGACGGTGTCCCCCCATACGTCGTATGAGAACTTCGTCGTCCCAATGACGCCACCTGCCACCGGTCCCGAATGAACACCGACTCTCACGGCAAGGCCACGGAAGTCCCGGGATGTTGCCGTGCACTCGACGAGCGCCAGACCGAGATCCACAACGCGCACAGCGTGGTCCTTCATCGGCTCTGGCAGACCGCCGACAGCCATGTAGGAATCCCCGATCGTCTTGATCTTCTCAAGCTCTCGTTCAGCCACCAGCTCATCGAAATCGGAGAAAAGGCGGTCAAGCATCAGAATGGTTTCTGGGGCTGTCAGCTTGGCAGCCATCGGTGTGAAGCCGACGATGTCGGCGAACAGCACGGTCACGGACGAGAAGTCATCAGCGATCGGGTACTCACCGTGCCTGAGTCGTGCGGATATTGATGCAGGGAGGACATTGAGAAGAAGACGTTCGGATTCAGCACGTTCTGTTTGGATACTCTCGGTTTGTTCCTCAATGACAAGCCACTGGTGCCAGGAGCGGCGTCTGTTTCGTTCAATCAGGCGAAGACCCAACAGGCTCGCGAGGGCGGCGGCCAGGAAAAGAAACCAATCGATGAGCAGGCTGCCGGAGCCGTCGTAGGTGACAACGACAAGCGTGAGACCGAGCGCGATCACGAACGTCCGGGCGGCCGCATACACGAAGCGTGTACGCGACACGAAGCCAAAGAGGAACAGCAACATGATCGCGGCGATTGCGTAGCCGTTGATGAACTCTGTGGAGACCCCCATCGCAAGAATGACGAGCCCGTTCGCCGAGGTCAACAGGGACGCCAGCGCGTGCTGACGGTTCATCGTGGTTGCCCAGCCTGACGCAATGAAGCAAAGCGATCCGACGACCACCATGACGATTCCAACACGTTGCGCCACGCCGGTCTCGATGCTGGTGCCCATCGGTAGCAATATGGCTGCTGCCGCCCACAGGAGAACTGTGGCTCCCGTGATGATTCGGTAGCCGACCAAACCGTCGGCCCCCTCCTCCATCTGGTATCGATCCTCGAGCTCGTCGTCAAGAAACCGAAGCGTGAACTGCTGGAGGGATCCCCGATGAATCATCGAGGTCGTCGGGACCATCGGACGAACCTCGCCGGTCGATTACTCATGGACCTCGGGATTATCGCCATGACCATGACCTCTTGCAACTCGGAGATCGGCTCCGTACGTAAGAGAGCACCGTGTGCTCTCGCAGTCCGGATCGCTAGGACCGAAGCACGCCGGTCATGATCACCGCGAGCTCAGTTTCCGGCGGTATGCGACCGGTTCGCTGTGCCGCAAGGGCTCCTGCATAGCCGGCAGAGCCAGTGTGATCGACATCGAATCCCGCATTTCGGGCACGTTGGTTTGCTTCCAGGATCTCGCTTTCGGACGCGACCACGGACTCACCGCCAGTTGTGAGCAACGCCCTGGCTACTCCAAGCCAGTCGTAGGTGACATCGTCAAGAATGCCCGTCGCGGCGCTGCTGGGGTCTTCCCATGGCTGCATCAAGACGTCGGATCTCGCGGCTGCATCCGCTATTCGCTCGTCGATCGATCCGTCGCGTTTCAGACCCCTCCAGGCACGGTCGAATGGAGCGCATCCTTCGGCCTGGATAGCCCATACCTGCGGCACGGATGTGAGAGGTCCGCGATCGAAAGCCTCGAGCAATCCGATGGTCGCGGATGTGAGGAGCGCGCCTCCGCCGACCTGGATGAACAAGAGGTCTGGTACGTTTCCGGCGATCTGATCGCCGAGCTCCCATCCGATCGTTCTCCCTCCATCGAGGGTCCACGGGTTCTCGGTCGACTGCACACCAAACGGCAACGCACCCTCACCCACCGCCTCGCGAAACCGACGCATGCACGGATCCCCTACTTCCCCTGGGCGACGTTCACACACGTGGATCGTGGCGTCAAGATCGGTGAGGATCCCAACGACGGCGCTGTCCGCCCACGTGGGTATGAAAACGTCGATGGGGCGCCCGGCAGCCCGCGCAACGGTTGCTGCACCGAGGGCCGCGTTTCCGCAGCTTGCTATGGCGAGCCTCTGATCGTCGGCAACCGCATCAACGGCAAGGTGGAGGAGCTGACCCATGAGATGACGTGCCTTGTGAGAGCCGCTCACATTGTGAGTCTCGTCCTTCACGAACACACGTGCCGCGGGATCTGGTACTCCGAGTCCCGCTACCCATGATGCTGGTGTACGGACAAAGCCATGGCCATCAACCGCTCCGATGGCCGTGTCGAGATTGCGCACGAGGTGAACGAAGTCGCCGTCGGTCCAGCCGGCGTCCATCGCCCGGTGCCACGACCAGAGCATCCTGCGATAGGCAACGAAGGGATTCGGTTCTTCGTGTGGATTGGTGGGCCACACACCCCGCTCGGGTGTTGCGAGCCACGACGCGTGCGTTCGCGGGTTGCTCACCGATTCACACGCCACATCACACACGCACGCCGGTTTCGGCGTTGAACTCATCAATCATGGCATCCCACGCAGGGGTCATTCCATGCAGCGTGCCCCAGAAGCCCTGATCGCGTCTGGCGTCGAAGTCTGCCAGGCTCACTCCCTGCTGTTCAACCCACGTGAAGTACCCGAGGTTGAATATGCGCTCCCTCCCGACAGTATCGAGCTCTTCGATGTGGTCGGTTCCCGCGCCGAGCAGGAAACGTGAGACGATCGCTGCAGCGTCAGCTTCACGGAAGCCCTCGGAATACCGCGATGCAAGATGGTCTGCCTTCTCACTTCCATACATTTCGGATCCGTCTGTTGCGACCGACATCACTACCTGATCCGGTCCGAGGCCAAGTTGTTTGACTGTCTTGATCGCCGCAATCGTGTTGCAGATCGATGAAAAACCGAAGTGCTTCAGTTGATCGACGATCGCCGGATCGACCCCCAGGCTGTCCCTCAGGTATGCCTTACCGACATCGGTGGTGAATACGAGGTTCAATCCGTCAGTCGCCTCGTCGCTCACGGCGGTCACGATGTCCGTGTTCATGACATTGTGGATCAGAGGGATGTGTTTGTCCCCGATGCCCTGAATGTTGTGTTCACCGTATCCGTTGTAGAGCATGGTCGGGCATTCAAGCGCTTCCACGGCCACGATCTTGGCGCCGTAGTCGTCCTTGAGCCGGTCCCCCATTGCCAGTGTGCCTGCCGACCCCGATGCTGATACCACCGCAGCCAACTCCAGTGAAGGTTCGTCTCTGAGCATTGCCTCAAAGACATGGCCGAGTGCACGCCCGGTGACCGCATAGTGACCGACATGGTTTGCGAACTCGTTGAACTGGTTCAGGATGAAGTTGGTTGGATCCTTGGCGAGTTCATGGCAGGCGTCATAGATCTCCTTCACGTTGCTCTCGGATCCCGGAGTGCGGATGATGTCCGCAGGATCTGTGACCCATTCATCGAGCCAATCGAAGCGTTCCTTGCTCATGTTCTCGGGTAGCACTGCAACCCCGCGGCTCTGCATGAGCCGTGAGATTGCGACGCCGCCGCGGGCATAGTTCCCGGTCGAGGGCCACACCGCGCGGTGGACGGTTGGGTCGAACTTTCTCATCACACTCCTCGGCACCAGACACGAG
>QQUL01000341.1 GCA_008501565.1 Armatimonadota bacterium | reverse complement strand
CTGACGATGACTGCTATGACGGAAGCGTACTCTGGCGCACAGGTCTGCGACGATCCACATCGACAAATATTGATATAGTCGTTTCCAGCCATCGTCGGCCCCAGCGCTGGCGGCGCTACCGCCCTACGAAAGCGAGAGTACATGCGACTGTTCGACTCGTTCTGGGCCTCGCTGCGGTCCGAACATGAATGAGACACTCGTAACTCTGGTTCGGGTCTCGGCCATTGTCTTCGTCATCTCGTCGATGTTGGCCATGGGGCTCAGTCTGCTGGTTCCTCAGATCATCGCGCCGCTCCGGAACGTCAAGCTGGTCGTACTCGCTCTCGCGGTGAACTTCGTCGCCGTTCCTCTGGTCGCTGTGGGCATCAACGCCGTGATCGACCTCGATGCGGATCTCTACACAGGCCTGCTACTCGTTGCGACAGCAGCCGGAGCACCGTTCCTTCCCAAGCTTGCGCAGGTGGCAAAAGGAAACATTGCGTTGTCTGTTGGCCTGATGGTGCTCTTGATGGTTGTCACCGTGGTCTACATGCCGCTGGTGCTGCCGCTTCTTCTGACCGATGTCGAGGTCAATGCGTGGGATATTGCACGGTCGCTCATCGTGATGATGCTGTTGCCACTTGGGATCGGGCTGTTCACCAAGGCTCGGTGGCGGTCGATCGCCGACAGCCTCCAGCCGGTCATGTCCCAGACGTCGTCGGTGGCGATCGTCTTCATGCTGGTTGCGGGAATCGTGATGAGTTGGAGCGACATCGTTGACCTGATCGGGACAGGCGGGCTCCTGGCAGCGATCATCTTCCTCGCCGCCTCCCTGGCTCTCGGATACGTCGCCGGCGGCTCGGACGCGGGGACACGCTCGGTACTCGGACTTGGCACCGCGCAACGGAACCTCTCAGCTGCCCTCGTGGTCGGCGCACAGAACTTCTCGGGCGATGCTCTCGTATTCGTTGTCGTGATTGCGTTCGTAGGACTCGCGATCCTGATACCGGTGGCGGGCGAGTTCGGGCGGATGGCAGGCACCACACCCGACGCGGGATGACCTAATCCGCTCCCAAAGCTGAGCTATCAACGGGTCGCCAGATCAGCGTGCGCGGGCCATACTCAAGGAATGCCCAATGTGAATGGTTCGACCAGAGAGAATCTTTCGTCGGGTGCGATGCTGGGCACCTTTGCAGGGGTTTTCACACCGTCGATCCTGACGATCCTAGGCATCATCCTTTTCCTGCGATCGGGCTTTGTCGTGGGGAACGCTGGACTCGCGGGAACGCTGCTCATCATCGCTGTCGCAACAACCGTGGCCGTCCTGACGAGTATTTCGCTCTCCGCAATCGCCACCAACATTGAGGTCCGGGGAGGCGGCGACTACTACCTGATTTCTCGGACGCTCGGGCTGGAGTTCGGAGGGGCGATCGGCATTGTTCTGTTCGTCGCACAATCGATCTCGGTGGCGTTCTACGCAATCGGGTTCAGCGAGGCCATCGTCGCGATGACCGCCCTCGATGACGGCATCATGGTTCAGCTGATCGCGGCGGTGGCCGTCGTCGCCTTGTTCGGCTTCGCATGGGCGGGGGCGGACGTTGCCACCAAACTGCAGTTCGTGATCATGGCGCTGATGGTCGCTGCTTTGGTTTCGTTCTACATCGGCGCCGTCGGATCGTTCGATTCCGCCCTTCTTGCCGACTCGTGGGCCCCGGGTTCCGGTTCGATCGGCATCCTCGCAGCTTTTGCGATCTTCTTTCCCGCGGTGACCGGATTCACACAAGGCGTCAGCATGTCTGGCGATCTCAAGGACCCGGGAAAAAGTTTGCCCATCGGCACGTTCACTGCCGTCGGTGTCGCCACGGCCGTGTACCTGTCTGTCGTGATCCTCATAGCAGCCGGGGTACCAATCGCGAGTCTTGTGAATGACGATGGAACCGCAATGCGGAGCATGGCCGTTGTCGGGGCATTGGTAGGCATTGGTGTTGTTGCTGCCACCTTGTCGTCATCGATGGCTTCCCTGCTCGGTGCACCCAGAATCATGCAGTCGATGGCGAGCGATCGTGTCTTTCCGAAGATGTCGTGGTTCGCCAAGGGTCACGGTCCGACGAACAACCCGAGACGGGCGGCAGTTCTGAGCCTTGTGATTGCGTTGGCGACGGTCTCGCTCGGAAGCGTCAACGTCATTGCGCCGGTCGTGTCGATGTTCTTCCTCATTTCGTACGGGCTCATCAACTATGCGACCTTTTACGAGGCGCGGGCATCGAGTCCATCGTTCCGGCCGCGATTCCGATGGTTCAACCGGCGAGCGAGTCTCGCAGGTGCTGTGCTGTGCGGTGGAGCGATGCTGGCGATCAACCTCATCGCTGGGGCACTGGCCATGGTCGTGGTGTTTGGCATCTACAAGTATCTCGAACGCCGAGACATTCCGGCCCGATGGGCGGACGCAGCCGCGGCCCACCATTTCAACCGAGCAATGGAGAGCATTCGGTCGCTCGACAGCGAGATTCGGCATTCGCGGAATTGGCGCCCACAGATCCTGGTTTTCTCCGCCGACGCTGGCAGGAGATCACGGCTCCTGACCTTCGCCAAGTGGATCGAGGGTCACAGCGGACTCACGGCCGCCTTTCGCATCATCACGGGCGAAGGTGTTCGTGGACGGATCGAGGCGGAAGAGGAAGGCGCAAAGCTCCAGGAGGAGATCGACAAGCTGGGTCTTGCTGTCCACGGCCGGGCAGTGATCACCTCAGATGGCATGAACGCCCTGCCGGTGATCGTCCAAGCTTTCGGTATCGGCAGGATCCACGCGAATGTGGTCCTCTTCGGATGGCCAGAGTCACCCAATCCCGAGCAGCTGGCGCTCTATGTGGGGGCGGTCCGGGGGGTGGCGCGGCTCGGCGTGAACGTCATGAGCCTTTCGACCGACGAACTGCGTTGGAAACGATTCGACGAGACGCCGCGGTCCCAGAGAAGACTCCACGTCTTTTGGGAGGACAACGATTCGGGACGGCTCGCGCTCCTCGCTGCCTATTTGTGTACCCGGGATCCCGAGTGGAGCAAAGCGACCATCCGCCTCATTTCGTTGTCGAGTGAGGAGAGCCAGTCCCCCGAGGTTCTCGCCGCGATGCTGGAGGAAGTCCGTATCCAGGCCGACATCGTTCACATTCCCGAGGCGACGCATGACGACATCATCTTCGCTTGCTCTGACGCAACACTCGTACTGATGCCGATGCGTCTGCGGGAGGGGAAGATCATCGACCAACTCGGAGGGGAGCTGATGTCGCTTGCGCAACGACTGCCGATGACGGTGGCGATCCATGCGGGAGAGCCGATCCAACTCGCCACCGATCCAGAAAGCGGTCGGGCGTCCTTCATCGCCGAGGCCGAGTCTGCTGCGGACGAGGCACGTGGGCGGCTCCGACGTCTTGTGGCCCAGCTTGAAACCGCAACCATCGAGATGGAGAAGGCGACCAGCGTCGGCGACGAGAATCGAGCCAAAGAACTCGAGGACCAACTCGCACGAATCCGACGGCGGATACTCAGCACCGAGGTCCGCGTCGAGCGAGCGGAGGCGGAAGTCGCCGAGCTCCTGGACGGCAGCGCTTAGGTTTTGCAGCTACCGGCCGGTTAGGCACGGTTCGAGGATGGGTGACGCGAAGAGGCACGTCATGCGCGATATTTGGATCAGCCGTCGATGCGGATCAGAATATTGCCCCGCTTGTGACCCTGCTCAACATGCCGATGGGCCTCGGTGACCTCAGCGAGCGCATATGTGCGGTCGACGACGGGGGTGATCGCGCCGGACGCGAGGAGGTCTCGGACCGCCAACAGGCTCTTGCGGGTCTCCCTGCGGCGGGCCTTTGTGGTGACGAACCGTCCGCCCTCGGCGAGAAGATGGTTCATCTGCTTCTCCGAGGTCTTCCCCACGGCGTCGAATATGACATCGAAGATCCGACCGGAGTTGACTGGATCGTCCTTCGTGTAGTCGATCACGTCGTCGGCCCCAAGAGCCGCGACCAGCTCGACGTTCGATGAGCCAGCCACGCCGGTTACGTGGGAACCAAGATGCTTTGCGATTTGTACCGCGAAGGTACCGACGCTCCCGGAGGCACCGTTGATGAGCACGCGACTTCTTTCACCCGCACCACCGAGGCAGAGGAAGTCGAAGGCGGCCATCGCGCCGACAGGCACCGGTGCGGCCTCCCCGAAACCGACGCCTTCCGGAATGGACACCACCATCCCATTCGCTGGCACCGCGATGTACTCAGCGTATGAGCCTTGGCGTAGTCCGCTTGTCGTGCCGAACACCCGATCGCCGACTGTATATCCCTCCGCTCTTGAGCCAAGAGACTCGACAACGCCGGCATACTCGTAGCCGGGGATGGTTCTCGGCCTCTCGCCGAACAATCGCGCAACCAGCTTCGGCATCTTCCGCATGACGACATCGCCTCTGGTCACAGTCGCTGCGTGGATGCGTACGAGAAGGTCTCCCGGATCCGGAACCGGAGTCGGCACCTCGGAGAGCGTCAGCCGATCGGCCGAACCGGCCCGCTTCATTGTGATCGCCTGCATGGTCGTGCTTTGGTGCGTCTGATCAATCATCTCAGAACCCTTCTGCTCGATAGGTGATTTCAGGGACGTCCTGGCGAGATGGTGCGAGTGCCGCCCGTGCATCAGGGTCGGCTCGCAGCTCGGCTCTCAAGAACGTGGTGACGTAGTGCTCGACTATGTCGTGGGCTTCGTGTCGGTCCCATCCGGGGTCCGAACAGAAGCCGAGTGACACCAGCGATTCGACACGTCGCATGTGGTCGCACCCTCCTGCGAAGACCATGTGGCCCGCACCTTCGAGTGCGATCTCGATCTTGCGTGTACTTGAGACATGTTCGTAGGCAAAACGGGTGCCCCAAGCGAACGGCGAGTCGGTGTCCGCAGTGCCGCCGATGGCCATGACTGGCACGGTGACCTCTTTGAGACCATCGGTACCGAACATCGCTGCGTCACCCGCAATGGAAACCACTGCACGGATCCGGTCGTCGGCCACCGCTGGCCACAGACCCGTCGGTACCCGTTCGAGCCGGGAGAGCGCTGCCATGTCGTCGGACCGCCCATCCAATGCATCGCACTGGAAGGTCAACGGATCGTCGTCCGCATACGCGGCGGCACACGTTTCGCTGAACACCTCGGTATCGAGACGAGCGCCTGCTGTGGCGATAGCGGTGTAGCCGCCATAGGAGTGGCCGACGACGGCGACGGTCCCGATGTCGATCAGGCCGCCGTATTCGCCACCCAACCGGGACTCGATGTCGAGGTGGTCGAGCACCGCGAGGACGTCGACGGGACGGTTGATCGTCGCCCGCCACAAACCACTCGGATCGAGAGACTCCCTGTGCTCCGGTGCAACGACGACGAAACCGTGTGAGACGACCTGCTCGGCGAGCCAGGCGTAGCTCGATCCAGTCACGGCGAAACCTGGCGAGACGACCACCAGCGGGTATGGACCCCCCGTCAAGTCGTAGGCCGCCCCCGGGGTGGCGTGGCCGGGGAACGTGGCGAACGCCACCGAGCTGTCGGGACTGAAGATGGTGACGCCGTAGGCGTAGGCGAGCTCGCGTATCTCCTCTGGCTCGACTGCCGGGTACCAGAGCGTCATCGCCACAGGAGCCTCGTCGCTGTCCACGGTTCGCACTCCCACGGCGCGGGGGCCATGTTCGGCGACCGGCGCCATTCCGCCCGTTGCCGACAGCCCTGCAACGGTAGAACCAAGACGAGGGGCGGGAGAAGGCATGTCCAGCAGGTACGCCCCCGCCTGGGTCGTCAGCGCAACGATCACGAGAAAGGCCATCACCGTTCCGAATACCGTCTTTCGAATCATGTTCCACACCCTCCCATTTGGTCTCGATCTGGGGCTACAGCTGCGCCTCTTTGGTGGTCGCGGCTCTGCTGCGCCACTTCTCCTCGTCGACGCCCTTGGTCACCAACCACAAGGCGAACACGAGCTCGCCGGGGATGGCCAACGCGAAGACCAGGGTCGTAAGCATCTCCGCAGCCCCAGGCGCCACGATCGTCCCGAAGCTCTGGGCGACGTAACCGACACCTGCGAGGGTCAGGAGAACCCCCGGAACCTTCGGGAAGAACCCGGATCGATACACCAACCATCCGGTAAGGACGAGGGAAAGGGCGAAGAAGAAGCCCCAGATCAGCACGATGTACTCGTTGGCATCCTGAAAGAACATGATGAGGGCATCGCGCTGCTCGGGCGAAAAGGCGGCCAGATAGCCAGCACCACTCACCGCGACCAGCGTGAAGGCACCCATCACGACTGTCCCCGCCGCCATGACGACGCCTTCCGCCACACGTGCGAAGGAGGCACTGAGCGACAGCGAGCGGCTCACGGGCCTCAGCAGGACGTAGAGGATCGCGGCAAGCACGATCTCGATCAGAAACACGGTCGCCTCGCCCGCGAGTGCCATACGGAACAGTGACTCGTTGGCTTCGATGTTCGCGGCAGTGGTCGCTGCATCGCCTGGCGCCACGAACGATGATCGAACAATGGTCGCTACGGGATACAGAATGAAGATCGCGATGTACAGGAGCCCGGCAGTGCGCGCCAGCCTCTTCAATGGCGTCCTTCGGTTCTTGGTGGCTGTGTGTTGGTCTCGAGTTCTCGTCAACATGGTGTTCTCCTCTCTCTGTTGCCGATGACTCTTCCGATTAAGTCTCTTGCCGGCAAGATGTTTTGATAGTATTACGGAGAAGATGTTTCTTGTCAAGAAACTTCCTGATAAGATGAATGCATGGCCACCAACACACCAGCACGCGATGTCGTCGACGGCATCGTCCAGGACGTCTATGACCTCTATCCGGCGATTGACGTGAAGGGGCTGCCCATCACCGGGCGTGTCATGCGTCTCGCCCGCTACCTCGAAGCTCTGCGGGAGGAGTGGCTCGGGCGGTTCGGACTGACGGTCCCCGACTTCGACGTCCTCGCCACGATGCGACGCAGAGCCGGAGAGTCTGCGATCAATGTCAGGGATCTCCAGTACTCGATGATGCTGTCCTCGGGTGGCACGACCAAGCGACTCGATCGCCTGGAACGTGCTGAGCTCATCGAACGTCTGCCAGATCCGAACGATCGTCGCGGGGTGTTGATCAGACTTACGTCGAGTGGAATGCAACTCATCGACGAGGTGATCCCTGCGATCACCGAGCGCGAGAATGAGCTGGTCTCCGACATGATCACCTCGTCACGGGAGCGTGAACGAGTGGCAGATGGGCTCCGCCGCATGTTGCTAGCCCACGAGGACCGCGCGGAGGGCGGCTGATGAGCGACTCAGTCGACACGGCCAAGGTTCTCCAGCTCCGACTCGTCGTCGAGGCAGAGGACTTCGATGCCGCAGTGGAGTTCTATCGGGACGTTCTTGGTATGCCCGTGGAGTTCGCCATTGATAGCGGCGATGGAGCGACCGTGGTAGCCCTCCAGGCTGGGCGAGCGACCCTGGAGCTCGTGAGTCCCGCCCAGCGACGGTATATCGACAAGGTCGAGGTCGGCAGGGTCGTCAGCCGGGAGATCCGAGTCGCCTTCGAGGTCGCCGATGTCGAAAGGGCGACCGATCGGCTTGTTCGTGGGGCTGCAGAGCTCGTCGCTCCGCCGACCGATACACCTTGGCTATCGCGCAACTCGCGGCTCGAAGCACCAGCCGGGCTACAAATAACGCTGTTTGAAGAACTGGACCCCCCGGCTGTTGCATCTACCGACCCAACCCCGCACGTTGAACGTCCCAAAACCGCCGAATAGCGCGTCGATGTCGCCTCTCTTGTCGAAGCGTCACGCGTTGATCTCGTAGATACGGGCCTAGCGCGCGACCCGGTAGCGCGAATAAAGGACTCCGGAGTTGAAGGTGCGGGTCTCCACGAGTTCGAGGGCCACCCGATGCTCGCGCTGGGGAAAGAACGGTATGCCTCCGCCGACCAGCACCGGGTAGACCATGGTTCGGTACTCGTCGATCAGATCCAGAGCGGCCGCTTCGGCGGCGAGCGTCGCGCCACCGATCGCGATGTCCCCCTCCGCCGGATCGGCGCGTAGCCGCTCGATCTCCTCCGCCAGGCTGCCCGAGGCAAGGCGTGCATTGCCCTGGACCGCTGACAGCATCGTGGAGAACACGACCTTTGGGAGTGGCTTCCATAGCGCCGCCCACTCAATCTCGGCGTCGTTGAGCGGTGGATCATGGTCGGAGGTCTCCCAATACAGCATCGTCTCATACAGCCGCCGCCCAAGCAGGTGGACGCCCACCTCTCGAATCTGGTCGATCCAGAAACGGAAGACCTCGTCGCCGGGTGTCCCCCAGTCAAAGTCGCCGTCCGGCCCGACGATGTAGCCATCCAGTGAGACGCCCATTGAGTAGGTCACGCTGCGCATCACACGTCCTCCTCGGCAACGAGATTCGACAATATCTTCACACAATCGGCGCATATGCGTCGCGACATTGACGAACAATGGAAACCCACGCGTTGGGTCAACTTGGTTCCCACGGGAATCATGTGTAGGTTGCGTTGTCTCGATATCGTGACATCGTGAAGTCATGACTAAGCAGACCACCGTACGACTCCCAGAGGACCTCGCCGACGACGCCGAAGCTATCGCCCGGGTCAAAGGCACCAGCGTCAACGCTCTGATCGTCGACGCCCTAAAGGCTGAAATCGAACGGGTCCGTCAAGACGAGGACTTCACCAGCCGCGCCAAGCGGCTCCTCGAACGCGATCGAGAGCTGTTGGAGCGCCTCGCGCAGTGACCCGCTGCGTCACGCTGGCCGAGTACTTCTGGCTGGCCGAACAAGTCACCGGTGTCGATGCCGCCACTCTCGCCAAGGCATCGCGCCAGCAACCAGCTGAATCCGTTGCGGCACATCGGATTCAAGAGCACGCCCGGAGGGACTCGAACCCCCAACCTTCTGATCCGTAGTCAGAATCAGGGAGTTGGGCCCACGTTGACGATTCGGCGAAAAGCCTTGTGCCCCTTGGGTTTTCAGCTCTCAGTAATTTGCATCGTTTGCGGACGTTTTTCATCCTCCCGCGGTCCAAATGCGGACCAAACGAAACCGTCGGTCCCTCAGTGGCACCAGCGCGGGCCATGTTCAGTCCGTCTCGTACCGAGGTGGGCGATACACGATGGCTGTTCGCCTGACCTCAAAGACACCGATGT
>QQUL01000301.1 GCA_008501565.1 Armatimonadota bacterium | reverse complement strand
GTTCCGGTCAGTCCGGCTCGAAGCACCTCGGCGAGTGCGCGGGTGTCGCTCGCCTGATCCCTCCAACGGGGCTGTCGTCCGAAGGCTCCGATCTTCGCGGGATGGGCAGCGGAAAAATGAACAGCCGAGGTGTCGATCGCTCCATGCACGCCCCCGGTGGCGTGGAACCGTGCGAGAGCGACGCACAGGCCTGATGCGTTCGGCAGGAACTCCTCAACGGGGAGGCCCTCCCCGGCACGAATTCGGTCGGCGAACGACACGCCGCCATCCCACTCGCTCACCGAATACGCCGACGCCGACGTCTCGCCGGCGGCGAAGACCTTCTGCAGGTGGAGTTCAGTGAGCGCAGCCGCGGCTCGGACTCCGGCCAGGAAGGTTCCATGTCGGTCGTGGGATGCCTCGGGTGCAAGGTACCGCACCAGCACCGGTCGATCGAGCTGGGCGTCCTGTGCGAGCCATTCCTCGATGTCGCCGTCGCTTCCGAGTCGAATATTGAGGCGATACCGCTCGGGTAGGCGGGGGGGCATCAGTGCACCCGATACTCGGTACAGGGTGCGGACCGGATCACTATCCCGCTCGCAGGACAGCCAAGGACTCGGGAAGAAGCACGTAGCCCTCGGATTCATACAGAGAGATCGCTGGTTCGTTCTCTGCCTTGGTGTTGAGCAGTAGGGCCTTTGAACCCGAACGTCTCGCTCCTCGAGCCGCGGCGCGGATGAGGCTTCGTCCCATCCCTTGGCCCTGCCAGGTGGGGTGTACGGCTACTCGCTGGAGGTACGAGATCGCGTGCCCATATCCGACGATTGCGTAGCCCGCTGCTCCCTCTTCTCCATCCTTGATGATGAAGGTGTCGGATTTGGCGGTTGCATGTGTGGCTTCGTCGAGTGCATTTCGGTCGAATCTCCAAAACCCCTCAAAAGCTGCCTGGTCAATGCACAGCAGTACATCGAGGTCAACTTCCGCGCTGCGGTGAACAAGATGGTCCGGGGCGGGGACCTCAGCGTTGAGCGACAACCGCATCAAGGAAAGATCAATGTCGGGGCGAAACCCTGCCGATTCCCAAGGTGGCCGTGCCGATTCCGCAAGCGGGGTCGACAGGATCGAGGGTGCGCCGAGATCCATGAGGCGCTGCGTGCAGTCGGACAGGAACCCAGATCCTCCCCGGACAAGCCTGAGGTGTGCATCGTCGAAGGTGTCGTTCCACGGCCGAGCCTCTGCTCTCGCCCATCCCCGACGCAGCGAAACGGACCCCGGCCAGGTGCCACGTTGGAAAACTCGATGTGCTGTGTCGGTTGTTGCCATGTTTACTCCGTGCCGGGGACTCCCGACATCCACAGGCTACCTGCGGTTCGGGGAAGCGCCGCACATGGGACAATCGTGTCATGACCGTCCACCTCGTAACGAATGATCTCAGCCTGAGGCACACAACGCCGCCCGGGCACCCGGAACGTCCCGAACGTGTCACCGCGGTCATCGATGCCATCCGGTCTTCCGATTACGACGTCGTGGATCTTGAGGCTCCGGCAGTCGATATGGAGTTGCTTTCAACCATTCACGCTCCCGAGTACATCGACCGTGTAAGAGCGTTCTGTGTCGCGGGAGGTGGAGCGCTGGATCCGGACACCTACGCGGTACCAGCTTCGTGGGATGCCGCTATTCACGCCGCGGGTGCAGGATCGGTCGCAGTCGATCGCCTCTCGAAACGGACAGGTTCTGCCTTTGTGGCAGTCCGACCTCCGGGCCACCACGCCGAACGACATCAGGCGATGGGATTCTGCTTGTTCAACAACGTCGCGGTCACGGCATCGTACCTTCGTGCCAGTGGTGAGCGGGTTGCGATCGTCGATTGGGACGTGCACCACGGAAACGGAACCCAACGTTCGTTCTACGAAGATCCCGACATCTTGTATGTCTCTCTCCACGAGTTCCCGTTCTATCCCGGAACCGGATGGGTGGACGAGGTTGGCACGGGTGCTGGTCGCGGCATGACCGTCAACATCCCCATCCCGGCTGCCACCTCCGCCGACTCATACCTTGCCGCGTTCGACCAGATTGCGATGCCGCCGATCCGCCAGTTCGATCCTTCGTGGATCCTGATAAGCAGCGGTTTCGATGCCCATGTGCGTGACCCTCTCGGTGGGCTCAAACTCGAGTCGATCCACTACGGGTGGATGGCGTCGGCCCTTGCCTCCGTCGTTCCCCCGAACCGGATCGTGTCCTTCCTTGAGGGTGGCTACGACCTGTCGGCGCTCGGTACGGGTGCGGTGGCGACACTTGACGGGGTCACGGGTGGCACCGACCCAGTCGTTTGGCCGAGTGACATCTCGGGGTCGGCAGCCAGGACGGTCGACATGGCGCGAGAGTCAACCGCCATCTACTGGGATCTGTAGACCAACGCCATCTCGGCGCGAACTTTGTCAAGACATGCAGGAATTCGGCCGATATCCCTAACTGGGAACAAGCGGAGTACCGGAGGACTGCATCATGTCGACCACACCAAGTCTTGAGGAGCTGCTTGAGCGGCTTCTATCACTGGGGGGATCAGACCTTCATTTGAAGGTCGGATCCCCTCCAAGTTTCCGGATTCACGGCGAACTGCAGATGGCCGACCTGCCAAGTTTGTCGTCAGAGCAAACCGCCGAGTTGCTTGCATCGATGCTGCCGGACCATCTTGAGCCTCCATCGAGCGGCACCGACATCGACTTCGCCTGGGGGAGGGGAAACCTCGGTCGCTTTCGTGTGACGAGCTACACCCAGCGCGGGTCCATCAACATCGTGGTTCGTGCAGTCCCTCCCACGAGCGACACCCTGGCCGACCTCGGGCTACCCCAGGCCATCACGAAGCTTGCAAACGAAAAGCAGGGTCTCGTCGTCGTGACCGGACCTGCCGGCGCAGGCAAGACCACAACCTGTGCGGCGATCATTGATCACATCAACGCCAATCGCAGGGCGAACATCATCACGCTCGAAGACCCGATAGAGGTCCTCCATCATGACAAGCAGTCCATTGTCAGCCAGCGTGAGGTCGGCGTCGACATCGATTCGCTATCGACCGGCCTCAAGTCCGTTCTTCGCCACGATCCCGACGTGATCTACCTCGGGGAGCTCCGCGACCGGGAATCGATCGAGGGCGCCCTGGTCGCCGCCGAGACGGGGCACCTCGTGCTCACCACGATGTACACGACGGATGCCGTTGAGACCGTGCATCGGATCCTGGATTCGTTTCCTCCGTTCCTCGAACGACGAATCAGACAGATGCTCGGTACGTCACTTCTCGCGATCGTGTCCCAACGATTGCTTCCCCGCAACGAAGGTTCAGGCAGGGTTCCCGCTGTTGAGGTCATGCTCAACACAGAAGCCATCACGGAACGGCTCGTTGGGACCGAACCGATGGACACGCTGTATGAAACGATCGCTGAGGGCGCCTTCTACGGGATGCGCACACTCGATCAGGCGATCGTGGAACGGTACGAGGCCGGCGACGTTTCGTTCTCAGATGCCCTGCTGCACGTCGCTTCGCCTCGCGACTTCAAGCTCGCCACCGGTGCGCTCACCGGAGCAGCACCGAAGTAGCACACCAACAACACCGACATGGCGCTCTACTCTTGCCGCCATGCCGAGTTTCACATGCCGCGACTGCGGCTCGTCCTTTGAACTGTCCCAGGCGGTGCTCGACCGGTATCCCGGATGGACGCCTGGTCAGTGCATGGATTGCCGCTCGACCTCGAAGAAGTCGAACAGGGCTCCCAACAACAAGGGAGTGAAGCCGGTGGATGCCGGAGCCGAAGCTGATCCGTCGACCGGCGTGTTCACCGACGGCAGCTCGGTCCCGAATCCGGGACCAGGAGGCTGGGGAGCTGTCTATGTCGTTGACAATGAGGTTCTTGCAGAGGCGAGTGGATCCGATCCCGACACCACCAACAACCGTATGGAACTCACCGCCCTGATCGAGGCGGCAGCGCTGGTTCCCGAAGGTGTCGAAACCAAGGTCTTCTCGGATTCCCACCTTGCCGTGAACACCATCAACGAGTGGGCATCGGGATGGGAAAGACGTGGCTGGAAGCGCAAGAGCGGACCCGTGGAGAACCTGGATCTCGTGAAGAAGGCGTTCGCGATCTACAAGCGCCGTAAGGAGCTTGATGTCGTGTGGATCAGGGCGCATGTCGGATACCGGTGGAACGAGTACGCAGATGAACTCGCAAATGCCGCGCGAGAGGCAGGGGCATGACGAGGGACCGCTTCCGAGAGATCCTCACCCCCGAGATCCGGGCACTCGCCGGGCTCTTTGCGGACGAAGGGCATGAGCTGCATCTCGTCGGCGGTTCGGTCCGTGACGTCTTGCTCGGAAGGGATGTCTCGGATCTTGACTTCACAACAGGAGCCCGACCGGATGACATCGAACGCATCGGTGGTGCATGGGCCTCGTCGCTGTTCCTGGCAGGCCGGGACTTCGGGACGATCGGGTTGGTCCACAAGGGCCAGGTGCACGAGATCACGACCTTTCGCTCCGAGGTGTATCGGGGGGATTCACGTAAACCTGTCGTGACGTACGGTGACAGTCTGACGGACGATCTGTCTCGCAGGGACTTCACGGTGAACGCCATGGCACTGTTGGTGCCGACCGGTGCGGACGAAGATCCCGTGATGGAGGACCCCTATGGCGGTCTCGCTGATCTCCTCGCCGGCGTGCTCCGAACCCCGGGCCCTCCTGAGGAACTCTTCTCTGATGACCCGCTTCGGATGCTGCGCCTGTTTCGGTTCATGTCGACGCTTGGTTTCACGCCCGACCCATCTGCTTTGCGGGCAGTTGCCGACATGGCAGATCGGCTTGAAATCATCTCGGCCGAGAGGATTCGAACCGAATTCGACAAGCTGATGGTCGGGCCCCATGTCGTTCCGGCGCTTGAGGCCATGATCGAAAGTGGTCTTGCAGACCACTTCATCCCCGAAATCCCGGCGCTTGCCGTGGAGCAGGATCCCGTGCATCGGCACAAGGATGTGCTCGCTCACACGATTGCCGTGGTGGGGAAGGCCGATGCTGACCGGGACGAGCCGAGGTTGGAAGTACGACTTGCCGCGCTGTTTCACGACATCGGTAAACCAGCGACACGCGAGTTTGGGCAGGGAGGGGTGTCGTTCCATCACCACGAGGTCGTCGGTGCCCGCATGGCACGAAAACGGATGAAGGCGCTGCGCTATCCCAAGCACGTGATTGAGGATGTCGGGAACCTGGTGTTTCTTCACATGCGGCCCCACACCTACAAGATGGGCTGGACCGACGCCGCGGTCCGTCGCTATGTGCGCGATGCGGGACCGTTGCTCGATGAGCTCAATGAGCTCGTGCGGTGCGACGTAACGACGCGGAACAAGCAGCGAGCCCGTTCGATCTCCCGTCGCATCGATGAGCTTGAGGAGCGCATCGCGCTACTCCGCCAGCAGGAGGAACTTGACTCGCTTCGCCCGCCGATCGACGGCAACCAGGTAATGGACTATCTCGGATTGGAACCGTCCCGAGAGGTCGGTCGCATCATGAACATGCTCCTTGAGAAACGCATCGAAGATGGTCCCTACTCCGAGGAAGAAGCCTTCGCCATCCTCGACGACTGGAACACGGATTCTTGCTGAAAGCTGAAAGCTGAAAGCTCCTCCACAATTGACCACGGCACCCCACAAACACGCGCAAGGACCCGCATGTCAGTCGCCGGAGAGAGCGAACATCCACCGTCCGTTCTCGGAAATCCCGACTCTGAAGTGCGCGTAGGCACCGAATTCGTCATAGAAGGCGACGAGGTCCTCGACCGTCATTCCGTTGATTGAGGCGACCGTAGCCAGAAGCTCTTCATCCCAGATATGTGCAAGGCCGACTTCGTCGGTCATCGTCGTTTGCGGCGGCCACGAGTAGTAAACCTCGGTGACGGTTGTCTGGGTGGCCTGGTCGAACCGGTCCCACTCCTGGGTGGAGTACGGCAGACTTGTGAGGGCTCGAACCATCTTCTGGAGCGACCCGTCGGTGGCGTCGTACGCGTCGAGTGTCTCGACCGACTGTGCTGCACCCCAGAAGATCGCATCGTCGATCGACTCGCCTGCAGCTTCCACGGCAAGGTCGACAAGTGCCTCAAGATCGCACGCCACCGCGGAGTCGATGAGATGTCGTCGTGTTTCGGCAGCAGCCGCTGTGAGGCCCACGAACGATGACTCGGTTTCGGAGATCTCACTCAAGCCGCCAGCTGAGCAGGAAACACCGGGGGTATCCACCGGTGGAACAGTGGTTCCCGAGGTCGGCCCATCGTTGGGTGAGACGTTCTCTGGGCACATCATGAGTCGGATCCGGTCGAGGACTTCTGCCGTGGCTTCGGTGTCGGGAATGCCGCCGTCGGCCCTGACCGACGTCGAGGCGTCCTCGGCGAGGAACTGCTCAGCGAGCGCCAGTAGATTGTCCGCTTTCGAGTCGCACAGTCCGATGAGCCGCTCGTTCCATACCTGCGGATCTGCCTGTCCGAGACCCAACAAGTTCTGCCATGTACTGACAGCGTGTGCGGGATTGGCCTCAGCCCTCATGTTGAAGGCGGTGGCACACGCTGACAGGTGAATGACGAATGGCTGGATGTCTCCGGGTGCGGCACCAACTATCACAACCCCGTTGGCATCCAGGCCCCACACGAATGGGTCCGCATCACCAAGCTGCCCGGTTCCTTCTGATGACACGACACCGGGAAAGGTTCTGACCCAATCGGCAGCGGTATAGGGCTCCTCCTTGATGTTCGTTGACACCACGTTGTTCTTGGTTATCACCCATCCGATGCCGCAGTCGAGCCTTCCGAAGCCGTGCGGCCATTCTGGAATCCAGGGAGGCAGCTGCTGATCCTCGCGACGGAACTCGAGGACGACCTCGGCCGTCGTCCACACCATCGTGTCCTCAGTCAACGCGACGGCGATCCCATCGGGAGACCACAAGGCGGTCGTCAACGGCTCCTCGGCAGCATTCATCTCACAATCTGCAGCAGAGATGATGGTCTCTCCGACCGTGAGTATCCCGCCTTCAAAGATCGGAGGGTCCTGTGACCCGAAGTCGTTGCATCCGCTGTGTCCCGTGATCCGTTCTGATTCGATCTTCACGAACGGGACGGTGCTGTTGGCAGTCAGGTATGCGGATCGGTCGATCGTGTCGGTGACCCCTTTGTATGTGTATGAGTCCAGGAGCCATACGCCTTCCATCGCGACGGGTTGCGAAATCGTGGTCGAGGTCTGGTCCGAGGCAGTCGGGAATGTCACGGCCACGGGGGTGTCATCCGTTCCCATTCCGGCACCGATCAGAACAGCGACGCCGACAATGAGAATCATGGCCGCAGCGGCACCGCCGGCGAGCCAGATGGGCTTCCACCGGTTCGGTTGCACCGCTGTGAGTCGTTGGCGACCAGCGGTGATGTTGTTCAGCTTCGGAGGCTTTGGAGCACGAGACTCGAGTTCGGAGAACACGGCCCGGACGTGCTGACCGAGGTCGTCATCGAGTGTGAAGTCATCAGACATGATCGACAACCCCCTCAAGCTTCTTCTTGGCGAGATGGAGGTAGCGGCGAACCGTCGCGGGCCGACAGCCCATCTGGGTTGCCGCTTCGTCGCTCGTCATCCCGATCCAATACGTGAGATACACGGCAGCGCGTTGTTGCACGGGAAGACCTATTACCGCTTCGAAGACGTCCGGTCGCACCTCTCGCGGTTCGATCGCCTGGTCAACGAGGGGCAAAGTCTGTTTTCGCCTCCGCGAATCGATCGCCTCGTTGAGCACACTCTTCATCAGGTACGGCTTTGGGTCGTCAAGCGAGCTCAGCGTTCTATGGGATTTGTAGATGCGTGCAATCACTGTTGACACGATGTCCTCCGCATTCGAGGGTCCGGTGAGAACGGTCGCATAGCGAACGAGCGCATCCCTATGTTCTCGATAAATCGCCTCGTCCATCTCACCCTGTACCACGGGCCAGCCCCCGATTCCGTTGCACGCGCCTTTTCCTGCAGGTCTCCTACCGGATCAGTCAACCACGGCTCAGCGCCTGATCAGCGCTTCCCACCGATACCGAGCCTCCTTCTGGCTGAAAGCCGAAAGCTGAAAGCTGAAAGCCGAAAGCTGAAAGCTCCTACACAATCACCCACGGCAACCCACGACTATGCATAAGCGGCCGCATATCCGTATACTCATGGGATGACAACAACTGCAGCAGTGGTCGGTGCCTCTGGATATGGGGGTGGCGAACTCATCCGCTTCCTCGACGCTCATCCGGAATTCTCGACGGGGATCCTCGGTGCCCATTCCAAGGCGGGTTCAACGCTCGGACAGGTGCATCCGCATCTCGCTGGCGGCAACCGCGAGCTCGTTTCCTTTGAGCCCGACAGGTTCGCAGAGGTTGACGTTGCGTTTCTTGCCTTGCCTCATGGGGCGTCGGCGAAGCCCGCAATGCAATTGCTCGAACGAGGTGTCAAGGTCGTCGATCTCGGAAGTGACTTCCGGCTCTCGACGCCGCAACGTTATCTGGAGGCATACGGGGCTGAGCATCCGTACCCCGATCAGCTCGGCGAATGGGCCTACGGGATCCCGGAGCTGTTCGCTGATGCGGTGGTGGCTTCGGACCGCGTTTCGGCACCGGGCTGCTACCCGACATCAGCTGTTCTCGCAATCGCACCAATGGCAGCTGGTGGCCTGATTGGTCTCGAGGGCATCGTTGTTGACGCACTCTCTGGAGTCTCCGGGGCGGGGCGGGGCGTGTCGGAGGCGACTTCATTCGGGGCGATCGATGAGTCCGTCAAGGCATACAAGATTCTTCAACACCGCCATCAACCCGAGATGATGCAGGCGATCGGCGACTACTCCGGTGCTCCTGTCGAGCTCGTGTTCACCCCACACCTTGTTCCGATGCAACGCGGCATCCTCTCGACGATCTACATGACCGTGACCGAAGGTACGACGATCCACGACATCCATACGGCCTTCGACAAGGTGTACGGCGATCAGCCGTTTGTTCGCCTCAGTGAGGTACCACCCGAAACCCGCTGGGTGGTTGGGTCGAACAACGCCCTCATCTCGTACCACCTCGACGAGGCTTCCCACAGACTGATTGCCGTGAGTGCGATCGACAATCTGGTCAAGGGCGCAGCGGGTCAAGCTGTCCAGTGTGCAAATCTCATGTTCGGGTTCGATCAGGGAGCCGGACTTCCAACGGAAGGGTGGATGCCATGACCGGTCACTCGGTTCCAT
>QQUL01000279.1 GCA_008501565.1 Armatimonadota bacterium | reverse complement strand
CGGCAGGACGAAGTAGCCGTCAGCGAGACCCTGCATGAGTGCGGATGCCCCCAATCGGTTTGCACCGTGGTCTGAAAAGTTTGCTTCCCCGATGGCATAGAGACCGGGTACTGACGTCATGAGGTTGTAGTCGACCCACAATCCGCCCATCGTGTAGTGGGGTGCCGGATAGATCCGCATGGGAACCTCGTACGGGTTCTCATCTGTGATCCGCTCGTACATCTCGAACAGGTTCGAATACCGCTCTTCGACCTTGTGCTTCCCGAGTCGTTCGATTGCGGAGTGGAAGTCGAGGTATACGCCGTTCTTCAGCGGTCCGACGCCTCGATTCTCGTCGATCATCCGCATTGCAGCCCGCGAAGCGACGTCACGAGGTACCAGGTTTCCGAACGCCGGATACTGCCGCTCGAGGTAGTAGTCGCGCTCGTCCTCGGGAATGTCGTTTGGCGCACGCTTGTCGTCGGGATCGAGCGGTACCCAGATGCGACCGTCATTGCGCAACGACTCGGACATCAACGTCAACTTCGACTGGAACTCATCTGATGCCGGGATACAAGTGGGATGAATCTGCGTGTAGCAAGGGTTCGCGAAGTAGGCACCTTTGCGGTGGGCCCTCCATATTGCCGTGGTGTTGCAAGCCATCGCGTTGGTTGAGAGGAAGAACACATTCGAATACCCACCGGTTGCCAGGACCACTGCGTGGGCACTGTGTGAACTGATCTCGCCGGTTGTCAGGTCACGAACCACTATCCCAACGGCACGACCTTCCTTGACGACGACCTCGAGCATCTCCGAGCGGTTGTGGAACTCGACCGTACCTGCGTTGATCTGGCGAGCGAGGGCCTGGTAGGCGCCGAGGAGAAGCTGCTGGCCCGTCTGGCCCCGTGCGTAGAAGGTGCGGGACACCTGGGCGCCCCCGAAGGAGCGGTTGTCGAGGAGGCCACCGTATTCGCGGGCAAACGGCACTCCTTGGGCGGTCGCCTGATCGATGATCTCGTTTGAGACCTGGGCGAGGCGATAGACGTTGGACTCGCGGGCGCGGTAGTCGCCGCCCTTGACGGTGTCGTAGAAGAGGCGGTAGATCGAATCGCCGTCGTTTGGATAGTTCTTTGCGGCGTTGATACCGCCCTGGGCAGCGATTGAGTGGGCACGCCTTGCGGAATCGTGATACGTGAACGCCTTGACGTTGTAGCCAAGTTCGCCGAACGTTGCTGCTGCCGACGCCCCTGCGAGACCCGTTCCGACCACGATGATCTCGTACTTGCGTTTGTTGGCGGGGTTGACGAGTTTCGTGGCGAACCGGTGGTTGTCCCAGCGATCCTCGATTGGCCCGGTTGGTTCTCCCGAAGACAACATCGATGTGTCCTGTTCGTGGTCCATGTCCATCCTTCCGATCAGACCCAGCCAGCCAGGATGGCGATCGGGATCGAGAGATTGCCGACGAGGATTACGGCTGCGAACACGGTCGCAAATCCGCGCCTGAGGGAGTTGTACTTCGGGTTCGCCGATCCGAGGCTCTGGAACAGGCTCCATGACCCGTGATAGATGTGAAAGGCAAGCGCGACGTTCGCAACCATGTACAACACAGCGACCGGCCACCGCGAGAGGCTTGCGATCATGTTGTCGAACACGTCTCCGTGGTGGAAGTCGGGGTTCGCCCAGCCAAGTGTCAGGTCGGCGAGGTGGTAGAGGAGGAACAGCAGGATGATGATCCCGCCGAAACGCATGGTTCGGCTCGCGTAGTTCGATGCGGCCCAGTTCCGGGATGCCTGGTACCGAGTGGAGCCCATCGCAACGCGGTTCCGCTTTGTAAGAACCGCGGCTGACCAGATATGCAGGATGAACGCTGCTGCAAGTCCGATTCGCAACACCGTGAGAAGGAATCCGCCGGGTAGGAGGTGACCGCCCAGGTGCCAGAGGGCTTCTGAATACAGGTCGATGTAGTACTCACCGGCTGCGTCTGTCCCGGTGAAGATCTTGAGGTTGCCGAAGAGGTGAGCCGCGACATATCCGAGGAGTCCGATCCCCGTGATCGCCATGATCCACTTGAGTCCGATCGAGGAGGTGAAGAACCCTCCGAGCCAATCGCGCCAGCCACTCCGAGTCTGAACTGGCGGTCGCTTGGTGCTCGTCACTCTCGAGTCCCTCGTCGTCTGAAGAGCCTGACACCCCCACATTATCGCGGTAGTGGGATCAGAAGTTTGGAGAGAGACATCAGAAAGCGAATTGACTTACGCGCGCGGGGTTGTTTGAATCACAGTATTGTAATTACAAAGACATGGGAGTCCGCGTGTTCGCTGACCTTATCGAGGCGTTGAAAACAGAGGGTTTGGACATGTCGTGGCAGGACTTCGCCAACTGCCGCGGTGCTGATCCTGATCTGTTCTTTCCGGAGCGCGGCGCATCAACCCGAACTGCCAAGGGGATCTGTCGAGAGTGCTCGGTGCAAGCCGAGTGCCTTGAGTTCGCCATCGTCTCATCTGAGAAGTTCGGTATCTGGGGCGCGATGTCAGAACGTGAACGGCGCAAGATCCGCCGAGAGCGCCAGATCGCCGTACGTCGTCGACAGGCTGGCTGAGCACACCATCGCGCTCGGCCCAGATGCGACGCGACCGGTGACCGGTACTATTGCGATAGGTCGCCAAAGGAGCTGTTGTTGGTCGTCGTCATAGTTGTCGTAATCCTTGTCCTTCTCGCTCTCATCGGGATCGGCTTCACGGTTATCCGGTCGTCCGACGCTGGCCGCGCAGCCCGCGATCCGGAGTCGGACCCCACGGTCGGATCGACGGCAATAGGTCCGTCCGTTTCCAAGTTCCATGTCCGGGGGGAGACCGCGTTTGCCGTCTTTGATGTTCCTCTCGGGGAGTCCGAAGCTGGCCAGCACCTCATTGATCTGTTGTCAATGGCAGCCGTCGAATATGTTCGGTCAAGGTCTGCCCAGGGGCTGCCCCTCGACGGGGTGCACCGAATCGATGTATCCGCAATGCGCGCTGGTCAGCCAGAGTCCATAGCGGTCGTCGAGTTGCCGTCACCGGGTGTCCTCCCTGCGCCAGTCCACAGAACGCAGGCGGGTGGCAGCCTTATCGCCGCTCTCAATGAGGTTGTAGCGGATTCGTCAGTCTCGGCAAAGCCAGCCGCACGTGACACGCTCGAGCCGGTTGCATCGTTCGTCGAGCTGACCGGACCGTCGGAGGCTCGTCTTCGTATGGTCGGCGTGGACACCTCGACGATGTCCCTTGCTGAGCTGACGGACGGGTTGCTACGCGCTGGCGGCTACACGATTTCCGCCTCAGACCGTGTGATGACCACCGCTCCTGCCGCCTCGGTTCAAATGGCAACCAAGCCCGGAGAGCGGGTCGCTGTGGTGGTCCTCCCGCACACCGAGGGCGATTATCCAGAGGTCGGCGAGAAGGTGTTTGGGGAGGTTGCCGTACTCGCAGGGCAGACGGATGCACAGCGGGTAATGCTTGTTTCCGACAAGTTCGGTCCCTACTCGATGTACGAGCGCGAGCGTCGTGACAAACGGCTGGTGTTCGTCACACGGGAACGGCTTCAGGCATTTGTCGACAGTTTCGGGCTGAGCTGACTCGGTTCCGATCCTCCAGCAAGGTTTCTTGAGGGCCTGACTACGGTCTTGCGCGGCTACACTCGTGTGTGAAAGGAGCCAGCATGTTAAAAAACATCGGGGGCCCAGAGCTCATCGTGATTCTTGTCGTGGTGCTGTTGCTCTTCGGTGCTGCCAAGCTCCCACAGCTCGCACGCTCCATCGGCGCTTCCGCCAAGGAGTTCCGCAAGGGCGTCGAAGAAGGCGCAGACGCTGTCGACGATCAAGAGGACTCGGCCGTCTAGCCGATTCTCGAACAGTTTCAGGAACCCTGTTGACGTCTGTGACGTTGTGTCTTGTGAATGGGGACCATGGCTGACAATCCAACGCTGTCCTGGGAAGATGTCGCTCAACGGTACGGTCGAAAGATCTACACGTTTGCGTACCGACTCACAGGAAATCCTGACGATGCTGCAGATCTTGTGCAGGAAGTGCTTCTGCGCGTCCGCAAGGGTCTCTCGTCGTATACCCCCGGGTCGTTCGATGGCTGGCTGTGGCGCATCACTCGCAATGCCTTCCTCGACGGAGTCCGGAAGAAGAAACGCCGGCCGACCCAACCCCTCCCTGACGGGGATTACTCCGCGCTCGGCGCAAGTCCTTCGCCCGACGAGGTTCTGGCCTCCGTCCGGCTTTCCGACGATGTCCAAAGCGCACTGCTGAAACTCCCGTACGAGTTTCGGGAAGCGGTAGTGCTCTGCGACGTGGTCGGACTCACGTACGACGAGATCGCAGACGCCGCCGACATCCCGGTGGGAACCGTGCGGTCCCGCATCCACCGTGGACGATCGATGTTGAGAGGGTTGCTGACATGGCCGGTATGACCCCGGATCGGGAGCGAATCTCGATGCTTCTCTCGTGCTACCTCGATGGCGAACTCACGCCAGACGAACTCAGTGAGGTTGTGGTCGCGCTCGAGTCCGATCTCGACGTGATCGCCGAGTTCCGTTCCCTCAAAGAGACCCGCAGCACGCTGCGCATGCTCCCGGTCCTGAACATGCCACTTGAACTGATCCCGGGTGGACATCTCGGCGAGCAGCTCTCGGCATATCTCGATGGAGAGCTCATTACCGCCGAGATGCCCGTCGTGTCGACCCACCTTGACTCCTGCCCGGAGTGTCGCAGAGAGCTCGCCGATCTGGATCGATCACGGACCGCCGTCCGGGCCCTGCCCGGTGTCGAACCTCCCATCTTCCTCGCTCCGAAGATTGAGGAAAAGAAGACACGCCGCGGCCTTCGCACTGCGGTGGCATTGGCCGCTGGGGCCGCAGCGGTAACGCTTGCGTTCGCCGTGACGCCCCTCGGGGATTCGGATCACCCCTCGGCGGTGTCGATCACTGACCTCGAATCCCGCCACATTGCCCGAGCATCCACCGCCTTCGTTCCAACGGCCCTGTCGGTGAACGCGCCATGATCGTTGCACGCAGTATCGGTATCGTCGGAGGTACAGCGCTGTTGACGATCGGCCTGTTTGCGACGACAGCCACGGCCGGTGAGGTCACGGAACTTCTCGATCGGGCGCAGCAGTCCACGTACACCGCCAATCGACTCGTCGTGTCGATGTGGGATGGAGACACGAAGGTGTCCTCCGAATTCGTCGAGCATTCGTCCGGGATGGAGATGGTTCGGGTTGATTCAACGTGGTCCATAGTTGGGAACGGCCGCGCGGTGGTTGTCAGCGATGAGCCGCAGGGTGTCGCCTTCATGACGCATTCGGCGCCGATCGAGACGGATCGCTACACCGTCGGGTCGGTCACCGACGTCACCCACATGCGGAGAGACTGCGAGGCCGTCGAGGTGATGGAGGGCGACATTGTGCGGGCGAACATTCTCGTCGACAAGCGATCAGGTGCCCCGCTCATCACCGAAACGATGACCGATACAGGAAAGGTGTTTCGTCGGTCGAGTCTTCAGAACTTCAAGGCCTACCGAACCTATGCAGGGCCAATGAGCCAGGACGGCATCGAGTATGAGGTGGTCATGCCGCTCGAGTCCGACCTCCTTCCGACCTCCGTTGCCGGCTATCAGCTGGTTGACATCTTCCCGGCACCCGGGGGAGCCGAGCAGGGGTTCTATGGCGACGGTCTCTTCACGTTCTCGCTGTTTGCCCTTTCGAGGGCCACTGACGTGTCCGGATTCGAAGATGCAACGACGCTGGTCACGAACACCGGCACGTACGAGCTTGCATCGACACCGTCGGATGTTCGGATCCATTGGACGGCTGGTGGGACTTCCTATGTGATCGTCGGAGACCTCCCTCCTGATCACGCCACCGACGTCCTCGCCGAGCTCCCCGCTCCGAGCGCCCCCTCGGTGTTCACCCGACTGTGGGAGAAGCTCTTCGGGTAAGTCGGACGTCTGACGTCTGACTTCAGTCTCTGCCGATTTCTCGGCGGGCGACGACCATCTTGTGGACTTCATCGGGACCGTCAGCGAGGCGGAGTGTTCGCATGTTTGCCCACATCGATGCGAGCGGGGTGTCGTCGGTGACACCCATTCCCCCGTGGACCTGTATCGCCTTGTCTATGACCCACAGCGCCGCGTTGGGAGCGACGACCTTGATGGCGGATACCTCGGCTCGGGCCGCCCGGTTTCCTTCGGTGTCGATGAGCCACGCTGCCCGCATCACGAGCAGACGAGCCTGATCGATGCGGAGTCGGGATTCTGCGATCCAGTCCTGTACGACGCCCTGGTCAGCGATCCGTTTTCCGAATGCTTCACGTGATTTGGCTCGTTCGACCATCATTGCGAGGGCACGTTCCGCTTGGCCGATTGCACGCATGCAGTGGTGGATGCGCCCGGGTCCGAGTCTGGCCTGGGCGATCATGTACCCCTCACCCGGGCCAGCGATGAGGTTCGATGCGGGGACCCTCACGTGGTCGTAGTCGACCTCGGCGTGTCCTCCCCGGTGCCGGTAGCCGTAGACGGGAAGATCTCGGACGATTGTCACGCCCTCTGTTTCGGTTGGAACGAGGATCATTGAGTAGCGCTGCTTCGGCGGAGCATCGGGGTTGGTGACACCCATCACGATTGCGACTTTTGAATCCCGAGACGCGGCCCCGGAAGAGAACCACTTGCGTCCGTTCACGATGTAGGTGTCGCCGTCGGGTGTGATCGTGGCTTCGAGGTTCCGCGGGTCCGACGATGCCACCGCGGGTTCGGTCATCCCGAAGTTTGACCGGATTTCGCCCTCAAGGAGGGGGATGAGCCATTCCTGCTTCTGCTCGGGTGTGCCGAAGAGGTGAAGGACCTCCATGTTGCCGGTATCGGGCGCCGCGCAGTTGGTTGCTTCGGGTGCAAGCTCGATGGCTCTGCCCATGATCTCGGCCAGCGGCGCATACTCGGCGTTGGAGAGTCCCGCTCCGTACTCCTCGTCTGGAAGGAACAGATTCCATAGACCCTGACGTTTCGCCTCCGCCTTGAGTCCCGCCATTTCGGGGGGTGCCTCAACCGGGCTCTGGCCCCATTCACTTCTCGCATGGATCGCGGATTCAGCAGGATACACGTGCGTATCCATGAAGGAGAGGAGGCGGTCCTGATAGTCAAGCGAGCGCTGCGAGTGTGAGAAGTCCATATGTGCGCAGCTTATCGCACGCCTTGCTCGCTCAGGCTGCGGCTCAGCGCTTTCGGCTCAGGGCAAACGGTCTTCGGGCGCTTCGTCATAGTGGTCGAGGCGGTCAAGGGGTTGAACGAGGGATGTGAGCACGTTCATGACGTGGGCTGTTGTTCGCTTCAGGAATCGGTAGTACAGCGCACGGGCGACTGCGTACGAGACGGGGCCGTCGGAGTTGTACGACTCCTTGATCCGATCGTCGTAGTCGCTGAGAAAGCCATCGGCTTTGCCAATGAGTCGCTGGGCTTCTTCGGCGTCCTTTGCCCCGAACGCCGCCGCGGCATCGAGGATCAGCTGAGCAACGGCGTCTCGGTAGGACTCGAGGGTCTCGCGGTCGTCGGCCTCGTCGAAGTTGGCACCGTATTTGACGAGATCGTAGATGTTCTTTGCGTAGTCGCCGATGCGCTCAGCGTCCTTCACGATCGATGCGTACTGGAGGACGAGTGGAAGATCGGTATCATTGACCGCAGCGTGGACCATCAGGTGACGCCGGACGTCACGCTGTGCCTGATTGATCTCCTTGTCAGTGGACTTGACCTCTCGCTTCGTCTCTTTCGACTTTCCTCCACCGAATAAGGCATCACACGCTGTCACAAAGACGTCGTGACCGTCCTCAAGCATCCCGACCAGGATGTCTTGCACCGCGTCCAAGCCGGACGGGCCGCTGCTTCTGAAGAAATCAAGAACCATGGGAACCTCTGCTTAGTTGAACACCAAAATACCGACAATCGGGATAAGTACAAACGCAACGAGTGTGTAGGCGACGGCTATCCACTTTCTTGTGACTGCGATGTCCGCCAACTTTTCGGCGAGGATCACAGGTATGTAACGGAATTTGCGGATCGGGTAGAGGATCAGAATCCCTGCCACGTTGAACAGGAGGTGGACGAGCGCGATCGTCATGGCGTCGGACGAATCGGCTGCGAGGGCAGCGATCAGCGCGGTGATGGTCGTACCAACATTGGCACCGAGGGTGATCGGGTATGCGTTCCTCACGAGCAGCAGTCCTGACGCGACGAGTGGCACGATGATCGACGTTGTGATGCTCGACGATTGGACCGCGACGGTCACGACGACTCCGACGCCCATTCCAACCATGCTGGACTTCTCAAGCGATGCGTTGACCGATCGCTCAATCCTGTCAGCGATGAGGGTCTTCATGTTCTTCGTGATGTAGGTCAGACAGACGAAGATGATCGCAATCCCCACGACGATCAGAGCGATGGCTAACGATGTTCCGTTTCCGAAAATCGCCTCAAGCACATCGCCGATCTTGGTTGCACCCCACTTGACAACCCCCTTGATCGGTGAGTCGAAGGTTGCATCCGCACCGCCGGGGAGCAGCTCTGAAAGCCATGCTGCCGTGTTCTGAAGGGGATGGGCGATGAGTTCGATCGGTAACAGGATTGCAACGGCGATCACGTTGAAGAAATCGTGCATCGTTGCCGCAGCGAGAGCTTTGCGAAACTCGTCGGTTCTTCGTGCATGAGCCAGCGCAACGATGGTGGCCGTGATGGTCGTCCCGATGTTTGCCCCCATCACCATGGGAACGGCAACTTCGATCGGAAGTTGACCGGCACCAACGAGAGCGACGATCGTTGAGGTGGTGACCGACGAGGACTGGACAAGGACGGTCGCAAGGATTCCGACGAAGAGGGCAGCGAGGGGATTGGTGATGCCGTCGAACAGGCTCCCCGCGGAGTCTTCTCCGAGGCCCTTGACGCCCGTTTCGAGCAGCTTGACCCCCACGAGGAACAGGTACAGCAAGCCGACGACGAGGATTGCCCTGAGCCACGGAGGTGCAGTTGCGGGTGGCTCCGCGACAATGGGAGATTCGGCAGGTTCGATCGGGTCAGGCGGTGGTGCAGGATTGTCTGTCATCGCGCGTTGGAGTCAATCAGCTTGTGAAGGATTTCCCAATAGAGAAGCCTAGCGCACGCAGCGAGGTCCGGATGCCTGAGCGATCGATGTCGCTACGGGGATTCGTCACCGAACGCGGAGTCGTCGAGCAAGACCCGAGCGTTCCAGCCAATGGCGTCTGATAGCTCTTCGACCGATGGCATGTTGATCGGATCTTCC
>QQUL01000365.1 GCA_008501565.1 Armatimonadota bacterium | reverse complement strand
GTTGGCCACCGATGGAGATGGCAATACCGACACCGAACACGATCAGGAACGTACCTGTCGATTCGATACCCAACGGACTGAACGTGAGCCCCCATGGCCCGAGCAGACCAGCGAGTGCCAGCAGCCCGCCGAGGGCGGACACGGCATTGCCGACCTTGCGGGGCGAGGTTCTGCCAGCGATCCGATAGATGGCGAAGGTCGCTGCAACCAGCATCGCAACCACGGCCACGGACAACCAGACCCTCGTCAACTGTTCTTCGGGATACGCCCGGACCATCAGGAGACGAACGTTGTACGTGACCGCGTCCCACCGACGTGCCGCACTGAAGATGTAGCCGAGCATGCCACGGATTGCTCCGAGACCGATCAGGATGAAGACAACCGACAGCACGGTACTCGCAGGCGTTGAAAACAGGTTCGTCCTCAGCCAGACCTTCGGCCCGCGCGGCGGTGGTTCGGGTGCGAACTCGGGAGTCTCAGGGAGGGTGACGGAGTGGGTCATGTCAGCGCTCCACCAGCTTCATTTTGCGGTTGTAGTAGTTCACAATTGACGAAATGATGAGACTTCCCGACAGGAAGAAGGCCATCCATACCAGAACAACCGGCAACGTCTGCCCATTCTTGTTCATCAACGTGTTACCGACGGAAACAATCTCGGAGAAACCAACGGCGATTCCGAGTGATGTGTTCTTGAACAGGTTGAGATACTGGTTCCCGAGTGGGGGCAAAATGATGCGGAACGCCTGGGGCAAGATGATGAGCCGAAGGTACTGCGAACGCTTGAGGCCCATTGCTTGGGCTGCTTCCGTCTGACCTTTCGATACGGCGAGAATACCGCCACGCACGATCTCGGCGATGAAGGACGCCGTGTACAGGGTCACCGCGAACCAGATCGAGAAGAAGGGCACCGTCAGGACCGCTCCGGTGTCGCCATACTGGACGAAGTTCCCGCTCTGAACAACCGACGCCTTGGCGAAGTTCAAGGGCTCGCCGCCGTCGTTGGCGAAGCTACGCCCGAGCCAGTCGAAGACGTTGGCGATACCCGTGCGGATCAGTTCAGCGATTGACTGGACTTCGCCCTGAACCGTCGCCATCTCGAACCCGCCAACCACGAATGCCAGCACGGCGACCACCACACCCATAACCCCGGCGAAAATGACCCGGAACCAGTCATCATCAGTGAGCTTTCCGAAGCCCGCTGGCGTGCGTCGAGACTCGAAGAAGCTCCGAATCCACCAAACGGCTGTCCCGAGCGCTGCTGTCGCAATCAGGAGTGGAACAACGATCGCCGGGATTCCGTCGATGATGTCGGCGATCCCGGTCAGGACGGGCTCCATGAAACTCAGCACCGGCCATGCAAACCATCCGACAACCGCAAAGATCGCCATCGTCACCAGCACATAGCGGCCCGAATGGGCTGGCTGGCCGGTGGCCTCGAAGGCGCGTTTTCTCCATCGCGCCACGTATCGGCTGACGATGAAACCGATGAGGAGGAAGGTCAGCCAAGGGAAGAAGCCTCCGTTCCAGCTCACCCACGCTATTCCGAAGCCTTTGTTCGAGGCCTTGAACCAGTACTCGCCGAGGTCAGCATCGGTGAGTGCAGGAAGTGTGAACACCATTGCCTGCCAAAAGAAGAGCTGGACGAGCAACGGAATGTTGCGAATGATCTCGATATAGATCGACGCGAGCTTGTTGACGATCCAGTTCTTCGACAGACGAGCGACACCGATGATCGTGCCGAGGATTGTCGCAGCGATGATCCCTGTGATCGAAACACGCAGAGTATTCATCGCTCCGACCGCGAGAGCTCGGATTCCCGAGTCAGGGTCGAGGTCGATTCCCTCAAACACCAAGAAGTCGGAAGGATCAGTAAGCCAATCCCAGCCGAAAGTCGTGCCTCTGGCGTTGAAGTTCTCGATTGCTCGCCGCCCGAGGACGGCAAAGAAACCGATCGTCAGCCCGAGAACCAGCAACTGCACGCTCCACTTCAGAAACGTGGCATTGCGCCACAGCGGCGTCTTTTGCTGCTCTCGAACCTGAACCGCCATGCGGTGCCTTCCCCGCGCTTTGATGGAACTCCCAGCGCGATGTCTGGCGGCACACTAGAGGTTTGAAGTCCGGCGTGCCACTGGTGGACGTCCGAACACCGAAATCCGATGACCGATGACCGATCCCCAGAAGTCGGAAGTCACCTCTGATGTCAGACGTCAGACGCCAGACGTCAGACATCGGGTTCGAAGTCCGAGATCGGGAACCCAAGATCGTTGGGTTCCTCGGAGGAGGCGTATTCCGGACAGTAGAAAGAGGCGCCCCGGAGGGCGCCTCTTCTACTTGTTTGGTTCAGGTTTGGTTTACCTGAATGGTGGTGAATAGATCAGACCACCGTTGTACCACTGCTCGTTGTACGTCCCTGCACGCTCAAGATTGAGCGGACCGAGGTTGCGTTCGTACACCTCGCCATAGTTACCGACAGCCTTGATGGAATTCGCAAATGCGTCTGCGGACAGACCCATGGCTGTTTGGATCTCACCTTCGCCGCCAAGAAGACGACCGATTTCGCCGCCGCTGTCCATCATGGAGTCGACGTTGGCTTGGGTAACACCCAGCTCTTCGGCAGAGAAGAGTGCAAACACTGTCCACTGCACAACATCGAACCATTCGGAATCGTTCTCGCGAACGACAGGGCCGAGTGGCTCCTTCGAGATTGGTGCCTCTGGGAAGATGACCCAGTCCTCGGCGCCAGGCGTCCCAGCCGCAATGTTGGCCGAACGGTGTCCGTAGAGTCCCGAACCGTCAGTCGTGACGATGTCGCAGGTACCGGCAATAAAGCCGTCCATCGCCTCAGGGAAGTTCTCAACGGTCTTGAGCTGGATGGTGACACCAGCCTGCTCAGCACCTTCCTTGATGTTCTGCTCGGTCGTTGTGCCTGCGTTCGTGCAGACAACGGCACCATCGATGTCGGCAAAACCGCCCTCAACGGTGAGACCAGCCAGCGTCGCCGGGTTGCCCATGATCTGCTGACCGTCGTAGAACGTCGTAGCAGTGAAGTCATTGGTCAGGTCCGTGTCACGAGTCTGTGTCCAGGTCGTGTTACGGATCAGTACGTCAATCTCACCGCTATCGAGAGCAGCAAACCGCTCTGCTGCTGTCAAGGTACGGAACTCCACGGCGTTCCCATCGCCGAGAACCGCAGCCGCGACGGCACGACATGTGTCGACGTCGATACCGGAGAATGAACCGTCAGGTGCCACCTCAGAGAATCCGGGTGCACTACCGGAAACACCACATTTGAGTGTTCCTCGGGCTTGTACAGTTGCTAGCGTTCCACCTTCGGTGCCCTGACCAGTGTCAGGTGCTGCCGTGGTGGAGGTTGTCGTGTCATCGCCACTGTCGCCACCGCATGCTGCGGCAACGAGAGCTAGAACGGCGAAGAGCACAGCAAGTCGCTTCAGCATGCTGTTACCTCTCATTTCATTTTGCTTGTTACTCACGATGATTCTCACCGCGAAGCACCGGTCGAAACCGGAACTGCGAACAAACCTAGCCCACCAAGCGCCTCGGCGCCACCAGATCCCAGATTACGGAAGAACGGATTACCGATTGCGCTTGACGGCCCCTGGGCCGTCAGGCCCCCTGTGCGTGGATGAAGACTCGGCGGTCGCGGGCTTGGTCAAGTTCCGCGAAGAGGACTCGTTGCCATTGGCCGAGGAGGACCTCGCCATCAACAATGGGGACGGTCACCGACGGTTGGCCGGTGAGCAATTGACGAACATGGGCATGGCCGTTGATGAACTCGTCCTCTTGCAGATTCTCGGTGCGGAGCTCGTGGTCATCATGCTCGTAGTAGGTGTTTGCGGGGACGAGACCATCGATGGTCCGGCGAAAGTCGTTGAGGAAACCTGTTTCTGATTCATTGATCAACACGGTGGTCGTCGTATGCGGCGAGTACACAACGACTTGGCCGTGCGTTACCCCGGATCGCTTGGCGACGCCGCGCACGACATCGGTGACATCCCAGAACTCGGTGGCAGATGTCGTCGAGATATGAAGCGCTTCCGTCCGGACGGGGGGTACGTCGGACACAGCGAGAACCACCGGTTCATTCACTGGGTCAAAAGTCGCTTTTCGAGTGACGATTCGCTCGTCCACAGACACTCCGTTCGATTCGATGTCACGAGCACGCTAACCGAGGAGGAAGACTAGTGCCGAGATCGGCAACGTCAGCAATGTACAACCTTCGAACCTAGTGCTGTGTTGGACACAGCACCCGTGATTCACTGGATCTATGGCGGACCCGAACTCCGGTAGACTCGCCGGCGAACCACCTGTGGAGGAACGACATGCCCGCGTCAGTGATCCTTGGTGCCCAGTGGGGTGACGAGGGAAAGGGCAAGATCACCGATCTTCTCTCTGAGAAAGCAGACATGGTTGTCCGCTACCAGGGTGGCAACAACGCTGGCCACACGATCGTCGTGGGTGACGACAAGTTCGCACTCAGCCTCATCCCATCGGGCGTTCTCTACCCCACCGTCACTCCGGTGATCGGAAACGGGTGCGTTGTCGATCCGAAGGTCATGCTTGAGGAAATGGACACGCTCACACGACGCGGAATCGATCCGTCACGTGTGCTTCTTTCAGGCAACGCCCATCTGATCATGCCGTATCACCGCAAGCTCGACGCGGTCATTGAGCGATACCTGGGTGATGCGATGATCGGCACAACAAAGCGCGGCATCGGTCCGGCATACATGGACAAGTACTCGCGGTTCGGGATTCGGGTACAGGACCTGTTCGACCCGAAGATCTTCCGTGAGAAGCTCGAGGTCGCGCTCAAGGACAAGAACAAACAACTGGTGAAGGTCTACAACCAGTTGCCCCTCGACGTTGATGACATTTACAACGAGTACATGGGGTATGCCGAGCGACTCGCCGACCACATCACCGACACGTCGCTTGTCGTGTGGCAAGCGGTCCGCGACGGAAAGAACGTCCTGTTCGAAGGCGCACAGGGTACCCTGCTCGACATCGATCACGGTACATACCCGTTTGTAACCTCGTCCAACCCCACAGCGGGCGGTGCACCTGTCGGATCGGGAATCGGACCAAAGGAAATCGACCATGTGATAGGCGTCGTCAAGGCGTACATCTCACGAGTCGGAACGGGGCCATTCCCGACAGAACTCGATGATGAAATCGGAGACCGACTCATTGACATCGGGGGGGAGTACGGAACAGTCACCGGGCGGAAGCGTCGCTGCGGCTGGCTCGATACGGTCGCGTTGCGTTATGCCGTGCGCGTCAATGGTCTGACCGAGATCGCCCTAACCAAGCTCGATGTGCTCTCACATTTCGACACGATCAAGATTGCGACCGCCTACCGATCGGGTGATGAGATCTTCACCGAGATGCCGCGCCAGCAGCGCGTCTTGTACACGTGCACACCGGAATACGAGGAGCATCCCGGGTGGGGCGATGACATTTCACAGATGACGTCATACGACCAACTCCCTCCCGCCGCCCGCTCCTATGTCGAGCGGATCGAGGAGATCGCCGGAGTTCCCATCACCACCGTGGGGGTCGGTCCGTCCCGAGCTGCAACGCTCAGGCGGTAGAGCGACATGCGGGTCCTCCTCCTTGGTGGCGGTGGTAGAGAACACGCCATCGGATGGAAGCTGGTCCAGAGTCCGAAGCTCGATGCGCTGATCTCGTGCCCAGGAAATCCCGGTCTTGCCGAACTTGGCCTCGTCGTTCCCGATATCGACCCAACGGACGCAGCGGCGATCATCAAACTGGTTGCAGCAAATTCGATAGATCTCGTGATTGTTGGCCCCGAGGCCCCACTGGCTGCCGGCATCGCCGATGCACTCACCGACCTCGGCATTGCAGTTTTCGGACCGTCCAAGGCGGGAGCCCAGTTGGAGGCATCAAAATCGTTTGCGAAAGATGTCATGGTTGGTGCGGGGATTCCGACGGCATCCTCCGAGACATTCACAGATGCAACGCTGGCCAAGGCACATCTTGCGCAGACCGACGGACCGTATGTGGTGAAGGCGAACGGCTTGGCGGCGGGGAAAGGCGTTCTCGTCACCGAATCGCTTCAAGACGCCGACGCTTGGGTCGACGAGTGTCTCGAAGGACGATTCGGATCGCCCGATGCATCCGTCGTGATCGAGGAATACATGGACGGCGACGAGGTTTCGGTGTTCTTCCTTTGCTCAGATGGCGTGGCAGTTTCGTTCGAACCAGCCCGCGATTACAAGCGCTTGAGTGACGGAGACCACGGCCCCAATACGGGGGGCATGGGTTCATACTCGCCTGTCGACGATCTGCCAGCTGATCTCGTCGAGTGGACGACGGAGCGTGTTGCCTTGCCAGCTCTATCGGAACTCGAACGCCGCGGGATCTCCTACACAGGCTTCCTCTACGTCGGCCTCATGCTGACGAGCGATGGACCCCGGGTGATCGAATTCAATGTACGCCTCGGCGATCCCGAGACGCAGGCTCTGATGCCCCGGCTCTCATCGGACCTACTCGCCGCGATCGATGCCGCAACACGCGGGGCTCTGTCATACGTGGATCTCCGATGGACGGAAACGGCGACTGTGAACGTGGTGCTCGCCGCCGACGGGTATCCGGTTGCACCGCGAACAGGTGACGAGATCGACCTCGGGACCCCGACGGAGGGATCGATCGTGTTTCATGCTGGTACGTCTCGGGACGGTGATCGACTCCTAACCGGCGGCGGTCGAGTTCTCAATGTGGTCGGGACCGGTGACACAATCGATGAGGCAAGAATGAACGCGTACGCGACTGCTGCAACAATCAAGTTCACGGGAAAACACTTTCGCACGGACATCGGGGCGATACGGAGGGATAGCTGATGAAGGTTGCCATCTTGATGGGATCAGAAAAGGACATGGGGAAGATGGAGCCGGCCGCGGCTGTACTCCACGACTTCGGGATCGAGCATGAGGTGCACGTGATGTCTGCCCACCGGACACCCCACAAGGTCTCCGATTTTGCGGCGACCGCCAGGGACAACGGCTTCGGTGTCATCATCTGTGGCGCTGGAAAGGCTGCCCACCTCGCTGGTGCAGTCGCCGCCCACTCGACGCTGCCGGTGATCGGGATCCCCGTGTCAGCGGGAGGGCTCGGTGGTGTGGATGCGCTGTACTCCACCGTCCAGATGCCGACCGGAATCCCCGTGGCCACGGTGGCCATCGATTCATCGGCCAACGCCGCGTATCTTGCCGCTGCCATCCTCTCGGTGAGCGATGCGGAGCTGGCCCGGAAGCTGGATGAGTATCGGGAGGAACTCGCTCAATGATCGAGCGCTATTCCACACACGAGATGAATGCGGTGTGGTCTGATGCGCGGAAGCTCGCGGTGTGGAAGGAAGTCGAAACACTCGTTGTTGAGGCGTGGGCCGATATCGGGGTGGCTCCCGTCGAGGCTGGAGTCGCCGCCAGGAACGCCCCCGAAGTCGATGAGGCTGTGTGGCTCGAACGCGAGGCATCGACGCACCACGATGTCGCAGCCTTTGTCGATCTTCTCGCCGAATCCGTTGGAGACGGTGGCGAATGGATTCACTTCGGTCTGACCTCAAGCGACGTGCTCGACACGGCGAACGGTGTGCTGCTGAAGGAGTCCGGTGAGCTGCTGCTCGCCGCAGTTGCGGCCCTCCATGACACGGTGAAGACACGCGCCTTCGAGTTCCGGGATACGCCAACCGTCGGGAGAACCCATGGCATCTGGGCCGAGCCGACCTCGTTCGGGCTCAAACTTGCCAACTGGGCCTTCGAATTGCAGCGAGATCACGAACGGCTCGTCGAAGCGGTTGCTGGTGTCTCTTTCGGTGCCATCTCGGGTGCCGTCGGAACCTATGCCCACACACCGCCATCGATCGAGGCGTATGTCTGCTCACATCTGGGGCTTGGTATCGAACCGGCAAGCACCCAGGTGATCCCACGCGACCGCCACGCCCACTATCTGTCAGTGATCGCCGGGATCGGAGCTTCCATCGAACGCTTCGCAACCGAGATCAGACATCTCCAACGATCCGAGGTCGGCGAGGCCCGTGAAGCATTCCGGTCCGGTCAGAAGGGTTCGTCGTCAATGCCGCACAAGCGCAACCCCATCGGTTCCGAGAACCTCACCGGCGTGGCACGAGTGCTCCGGGGTTACGCATCTGCCGGACTTGAGAACGTGGCACTGTGGCACGAGCGCGACATCAGCCACTCCTCGGTCGAGCGCATCGTGATTCCCGATGCGACAACGCTCCTCCACTACGCACTCAAGCGGGCCAATCGCCTGATCGGTGATTTGGTGGTCGATACGGACCGCATGGCGGAGAACCTTGCATCGACGCGGGGACTGGTCTATTCACAGGCGGTGTTGCTTGCGTTGATCGATACCGGCATGACACGGGACGAGGCGTATCAGATCGTCCAACGCAATGCCATGAAGACCTGGGACGAAGGTGGAACACTCTCCGAGAACCTGGCAGATGACCCCGACCTGACCCTCGACGCTGCCACACTCGCTGCATGCTTCACCCACGAACGGTTTCTCTCCCATGCGTCGATTGTCTTTGAACGGCTAGAAGCGTCCGCGCTTTAGTGCTGTGTACTAGCCACCGACGAATGAGAGTCGCACCGTTCGGTTGATGTTGTCGACGTTCGGGTCAACCACGACAATGGACTGCCACGTTCCGAGTTGAAGATGCCCGTCGATCACCGGAACCGTGACTGAGGGGGATATGAACGCAGGTAGGACGTGGTCGCGCCCGTGGCCGGGGGTGCCGTGCTCATGACGCCATCGCCGCGGGTCGCGGGGTAGCAACTCATCGATGGCCGCCAAGACATCGGCGTCAGACCCGGCACCCGTTTCGAAGATCGCCACCCCAGCAGTCGCGTGCGGTACGAACACCGACACGAGGCCATCGCCTTTCCCCGCGCAGAACTGGACGACCTCGCGAGTGATATCAACAACCGTGGCATCCGAACCTGTCGCGACAGATAGCATCTTCGACTTCACGATCGGACCTGTGAGTCGTCGGACGCGGCATTGACCAGGTGAAAAGCGAGTGCGTGTATTCGATCATCGAGGAACGAACGAACTTCCCCTTTCACATTCTGACGATCGAGCGCCTTGGCCATGCAGGCAAGCCAAGTAGCAGCGTCGGTCTCGGTGATGACAAACGGCTCGTGTCGCATCCTCATCCTCGGATGCCCGCGTTCGGGTGTGTACAGCGCCGGTCCTCCGGTCCACTCGATCAGATAGTCACCAAGCTTGCG
>QQUL01000227.1 GCA_008501565.1 Armatimonadota bacterium | reverse complement strand
AGGCCGTCGCTGACCCATCGACGTGGAACATCGTGGTCATCACAGCCGGAATCAATTCAACAAACTGGTCGAATGTCGTGACAGATCTCACCAGGCGTACGGCATTCTCGTTCTCGGAACTCGGTGACAAGAAGGCGTGTCAAACGGCCGTGTTGGAGTCATGGAATCTGCCCTCACGCACGGATTCCATCGCCTCGGCGACGAAGCTCATCACGGAGACACTTGCGACCCAAACGAACGCTGATTTGTACTGGACGAGCTACTTCACCATCAGCGGCTCCCGTCTCGCACCCGGATGGACACCGATCGGGGCTGAGTGCGACGATGAGATGGAGATGGCGATGTCGCTTCTTGATACGACGCTTCAATCTGGTCTGGCCGACCCGGTCACGTGGATCGACATTGACCGTGGCACTGTCCCACTCCAGGATTGGGGTGGCTGGCCCCACCCAAACCAGGACGGTCACACCATGATCGGAAGGACCGTCGCTGCGGCGATCGGACAATCGCAGCTGTAGTCAGCCGATTCGGTTCGATTCTGTCATTGACATGTGACACGATGTGACCATGGACGTACCCAGTGCATCGGCGGCGAGCATCCTCCACGCCGACCTCGACGCCTTCTACGCAGCGGTAGCCGTCAAGGAGAACCCGTCTCTTGCTGGCAAACCGATGGCTGTCGGGGCTGGTGTTGTTCTCTCTTGCACCTACGAGGCCCGCGTCTACGGCGTAAGGGGCGGCATGCCCGTGCGGGAAGCTCGCTCGATGTGTCCCCAGCTCATCGTCGTCGATGGAACGTTCGGCGCCTACACGGAATACTCCAAGGCCGTCTTCACGATCTATGAGTCCTACACGCCCGTCGTTGAACGACTGTCCATCGACGAAGCCTTCATGGATGTCAGCGGATCGATTCACCTGTTTGGGACACCGGCGGACATCGGTCGGTCCATCCGCGATGATGTGAAGCGAGAAACCGGTCTTGCGGTCTCCGTTGGAGCGACGCCACGCAAGTTCTTGTCGAAGATCGCAAGCCAGGTCGCAAAGCCCGATGGGTTGATCGTCGTCAATCCGGGTGAGGAGCTCGAATTCCTCCACCCCCTCCCCGTGTCGTACCTGTGGGGTGTTGGACCGGTGACCAAGCGGAGATTGAACAATCTTGGTATCCACACGATTGGTGACATCGCGGCGACACCGCGGGATTCGATGGCATCGATGCTCGGATCTGCCCACGCGGCGCATCTCTACGCCCTTTCGCACAACCTCGATCCCAGGCCCGTTGAGACGAGGAGAAAGGCGAAATCGCTGAGCGCCCAGTCGGCGATGCGGGCGAGGATTCGCACGCTCGACGAACTCCTACCAGTCCTCAACCGCCTCACCGATCGGGTTGCGGGCCGGATGCGGGCAAAGGATCTGTCAGCCCGGACGGTGACGATCAAGATTCGTTTCGGCGACCTGTCATCCATCACGCGTTCGACGACCATGCCGACATCGACAGGTTCGACGGGTGCGATTGTCGTGGTGGCGACGAAGATGCTTGAGCGTGTGCTCGCCGAGTTTCCGAAACATGAAACGACGCTGCTCAGCGTCGCGGCGTCAGGAATCGCAAAGGGTGAGCCGACCCAACTTGCCTTCGGTGTTGACGATGATGTGTCAGGCGGTTCGCCAAGGGAACTCGAGTATGAGGCACTCGATCAGTCTGTTGACGCCCTCAGGAAACGTTTCGGCGCAGATGTGATCACCCACGGTTCGGATCTTCTCTCTGGCCGCACCAAGAACACCGACGGCCTTTCGGAAATCATGACAAACGACTGAGTCAGAAGTCAGAAGTCAGAAGTCAGAAGCCGGTCATCGGGAACCCGACTTCGTCCGGTTCCTTGGAGTCCAGCAAGCCGGACTCCGGTCATCGGATCTAGCGACCGGATCGGATTGGGGCGCTTGCGGTGCCGTCGAAGAGCGTGCGGTCCGGGTGTTGGATTCCTTCGCCTCCGTCGTGGAGCGGTGCCCGTCCGGTGAGGAATGTGAAGGCTTCGATCATGCTCGCGATGTCGTTGGGATACGTTCGCGAGATCGGGTGGGGATCCTCAAGGAGTCCCCACCCGATCACGTTCGCAGCGTGCTCCCGGCCCCTGGACTCCCATGCAACGCCCAGACCGGCCCACGATGCGACACCTTCGCGCATGTTCATGAACGGCTCGTGCCTGGAGGCCGCCATGTTGAACGCTTCCCACACATGTGCGAGTTCGTGAAGGAGCGTGAATTCGCTGTTCCAGCACATCCGAACCTCAACGGGCTCGGCGCTCAGATACGCTCGACCCTGGGCACCACCACAGAGGGAAAGGTCCCTGCCAGGGAAGACAATTCGGAGCGGTGGGAGTTTGAGACCCGCCTGAGCGAACCGGTCGACTGCCCGCTCGGCCATCTCGGTCTGCGAAGGATCGGATGCCTCGATCGTGACTGGTGTCGAAGGACGGCCATTTGTTGCAGCGGCTGTAGAGCCGACGAGTACCAGGACTGCCAGGAACGTTGCAGCGAAGGCATGGGGTCGCTTCATGCCAACACGGTCTGACAGGGCGGTTCAGGTTCGGCACAGGATCGGTATGGAACCGGCAGAGGACCCGGCGGCCACCTGTCATGCCCGCTACGGTTCCGACATGGAGTTGATGTGCCTGGGGCCTCTCGAGGCAAGGGACAACGGGCTTCCGCTCGAGTTGGGTGAGCCAAAACGCAGGCTGGTGCTTGCGCTTCTTGTCATGCACGCTGGTTCCGTCGTGTCCACAGACAGACTCATTGATGGTGTGTGGGGCGATCAGCCACCCGAGAACGCACGAAAGATCGTCCAGGGTTACATCTCCGGCCTCAGAAAGACGCTTGGGGATCGGAACGTCATCGAGTTGGTCAGTCCTGGATACCGGCTGAACGTCAAGCGGTCAGATGTCGATGCATACCGTTTCGAGATCCAAGCAGCGGAAGGGGCCGCGGCAATCGCGGATGATCCTGCGGAGGCGAGGGTGATACTTGCCGCAGCGCTTGGGCTTTGGCGGGGCAGCCCGTATCAGGATCTCGCCGACCACGATGCGCTGAGATCCGAGATCATCCGCCTTGAACTCCTACGAGACGCAGCCGTCGAAGCGCGGATCGAGGCCGAAATCCTTTCGGGAAACACGGCTGGCGTCGTTGCTGAGCTTGCGGACCTGACAACTCGCTTCCCGCTCCGAGAACGACTCTGGTCCCTGCGGATGCTTGCCCTCTACCGGTCAGGGCGACAGGCCGAGGCTCTGCGAGTGGCAGAACAGGCTCGAAGCACCCTGGCCGCAGAGGTTGGTCTCGAACCGTCGGCCGAACTGCGGATGCTGGAACAGCGGATATTCGAACAGGCGCCGATTCTGGATACCGCTGCGGCGCTTCACTCGGAGTCTGCTGTGCTGACGGCCAGCGAGCGGAACCCATACAAGGGACTGCGGGCCTTCGAAGAGACCGATGCTGACGATTTCTACGGTCGCGAGGGGTTGGTTCGGCGCATCCGCGAGTCGATGGAGAGACGCACCGAGCACCGCCTTGTCGTCCTTGCAGGGCCATCGGGAAGCGGAAAGTCAAGTGTCGTAGCAGCGGGCTTGGTTCCGTCGCTCCGCACGAAAGGCTGGTCGATCGCGACGATGTATCCGGGTGGCTCCCCTATCGAGCCACTGTCGGCGGCTGTCGAAGCGATCAAACCGAAAGCGACCGGCACGGATCAACGGCGCCTCTTGATTGTTGATCAACTCGAAGAACTCGTGACCCTTGTCTCAGACGAGACCTGTGAGGCCTTCCTCGACGATCTCGCTGACCTGGCAAGCAGTCCAGACGGACCGTGGGTGGTTGTGACGGTGCGGGCGGACTTCCTTGATCCGCTGCTCTTGCACCTTCGCTTTGCTCCTTTGGTCGAGCCGGGTTTGGTACTGGTGACACCCCTCGAAGACCATGAAGTCCGCGATGTGATCGTTGGTCCCGCCTCCCGGACTGGTGTGGTTGTCGAGCCAGATCTCGTTGCTGCGATGGTGCGAGATGTCGGCCGCCGCGCAGCAGCGCTTCCGCTTCTCGAGTATGCACTCACCGACCTCTACGACCGCGCCGGGGGCGGCGTGCTGACTCTCGACGGCCTCGAGGCGGCAGGCGGTATCTCGGGGGCCCTTGCCAAGCGGGCCGAGGAGATATACACGGGACTCGACGATGTAGCCCGCGAGAGTGCGAGGCATTGCTTTCTCCGACTCGTTGCGCTGACTGATGAAGGGGAGCCGCTCCGCCAGCGCGTCGTGGTCGATTCTCTCGAAGGACTTGAAGGGATTTCGGCTGTACTCGCGGTGTTCGGCGAGCACAGACTCCTGACGTTTGACCGCGACCACGACGGACACAGAACCGTTGAAGTCGCCCATGAGGCGCTCCTTCGCGAATGGCCCCGCCTCGCCCAATGGGTTGACCAGGCGGTTGGGTCACTCCGGATGCTCAGACAGCTCACGATCGCTGCCACCGAATGGGAAGGAAACGAACGAGCCGACAACTACCTCCTTTCAGGCGCTCGTCTGGCCCGCTATGCGGACTGGTCAGAGGATCATCTCGTACTCAGCGGGACGGAACGGGAGTTCCTCGACGAGAGCAGGAACCGCAGGGATCGTGAGCGACTGAAGCAGAGGAAGCGTCGCAACGCCGTTCTTGGCGGCTTTGCGGCCGCTGCGGTCGCGGGGATTCTGCTCGCCGTGGTTGCGCTTGTTGCAAGGAATGATGCGGCAACAAACGCCGAGGTCGCCGAGCAGAACGAGGCTCTCGCAACGGCACGAGAACTCTCGGCCTCAGCGGTTGCTGTGGTCGGCGAGGACCCGGAGTTGTCCGTGCTCCTTGCCCTGGAGGCGATCAACAGTGCGCCACAGGGCACGGCAGGATCAGGGTCAGGTGTTCTCGCCCTGCGCGAGGCCCTGTCCAACCATCGGCTACTGAGCCGGTATCCTGGCGAGTTCTCCGATGTGAAGATCTCACCCGATGCGTCGACCATCTACCTGTCGTCGCTTTCCGATCGGTCCGTGTCAGCCATCGACGCCGAAACCGGCGATGTGCGGTGGGAGTACCACGACGCTGAGTCGGTCGATCTCATTGCGGAATTCCTGCCGATTCGTATCCTTGAGCTGTCCCTCAGCCGCGACGGTCAACTGCTCTCTGTGTCGATTCCCGATCTGCCAACGAGCACCGCCACGATTGACATTGACTCTGGACCGGCACGAGTGGTGATCCTCGATACCGACGACGGAACGGTTGAGACCACGCTTGTCTTCGACGAGTGTCGTCTGAGCAATACCTACGGAAGTGGGTTCACAGCCGATGGGAACTGGCTTGCCATCAACACCGGGGATGCGAATTGCTTCGACGGCTTTGAACACGGTTGGATCAGCCTCTTCGATCCCGTCACATGGGAGGAGGCGTCGCAGATCCGGATCGAAGGGTTCTACGCCCAGAGCGTGACCTTCAATACAACGGGAACCAACGTCCTCGTGCACGACTTCACAGAAAACGTCGGTGAGCTGCGCACGTTTCCCGATCTTGAGCTCATCAACCGCTTGCCGGATCGCGAGGTGTATCCCGGACTCGCGCCGACAGGATCAGAAGTGGTACTCGGTTCGCCAGAGACGGACAGGCGTGGCCTCCTCGTGCACGGACTCACAGGGGACAGAATCGGCTATTTGGACGTTGTCGACTTCTGGACAGGGGGCAGCCCCAGGTTCTCACCGAGTGGTCGGGTCGTGGGGATTGCCACGAGAACACACGACCTCGTGTTCGATGTGGGAAGCGGCATCCTGCGTGTCGACCTTGGAAACAACGGAACCACGGAGGCGTTCGACTTCAACGGAGATGACACCCGGCTCGTCACGGTGAGTTTGGGTGACGCCGCACTGTGGGATATAGGCGACCGAGCAAGCGTTGCTGGCACACCGGTTGTCGTCCCGGGTCAGGTAGTGGCCTGGATGAACCCGAACATGGTCGTTGGAAGCACCGACGTAGCTGTTGGGGTCATCGTCGATGACGGACCCTTCGACCAACTCGACGCCACCGTGACGGTCGTGCTCGATCCTGCGACGGGTGAGACGCTTTCACATATGGTCGGGGACAGCGTCCAACTCCCCGACGGCAGGTTTGTTGTTGCGTCGCGAAGCCTTGGGACGGAAGACAGGACTCTCGGACCGCTCGTGGTATTTGACCCTGTCTCCGGTTCGTCCGTGGAACTTGACGGGTGTGTCGCGCCGAGCGCCCCGCTCCTCGACGCCGGAGACATCGATTGCTCGGAGCCGTTCTTCTCGTTCTTTGCGTTCGACGAACACCATCTCATCACCAGCGTCGACGGAACGCTCTTCGGAGCGACGTCGTATGCGCCATCTGGCGGCGAACGAACGGTCAGGATCTGGGACTCCGAGACCCTTGAGGTCCGAACGGAGTTCACAGTTGCGTACCAAGAGTTGGCATTCGCCATCGGGGATGTATGGATCGCCGTCATCGATGTTGCGGAGTTCGCTGGAGGCACCGAGCGATGGATAACCGTGTATGACATCGAAACCGGCGCCACCATCGCAGAGCTCGCCGTTCCTGGCTCGACACCCTTCCCACAGGTTGCGAACGTCCTTGCGAATGATGGCTCGATGATGTTCATGAGCGACGGAGACGGCGAATCCATCGTCGCCATCGACACTGGCACATGGGAGCGGGTCGGGAGGTGGCACGCCCACGATGCGTTGATACGCGGTTTCGCCGTTTCTCCCGACGGCCGCCGGCTGGTGACAACGGGCCAAGACAACATGGTGAAGGTCTGGAACATCAGCAGTCTCCTGGCAGACGGTTCCATGGAAGGACCGCCTCCGCTTCTTGACCGGGTCCCGGCCGAGTTCCCCTCCGATGCGGTGTGGCTTTCCGACGATCGCCTTGGCGTCTTTCTTGCCGACGGTGCCGAGTACATCGTCGTGTCACTGAATGTCGCGGACCTTGTCGACGAGGCAGCGGCCAGACTGACGAGGTCCTTCACCGTTGAGGAATGTGCCGTATACCAGATCGATCCGTGCCCGACCCTCGAGGACATCAGGAACCGATAGACCCAAAGGGCACGGGGCTGTCAGACGGCGAGGTCGCGTTGGTTGAACCGCTGGGCGGCAAGAATCACACAGACAACGGCTCCAGCGAGAAGACCCACGTAGCCGGGGGAGATGCCGTGGGCCAAAGGTGGCGTGTCCCCGAGATACCAGTAGAACGGCGAAAGGGGCCGGAACGGCTCGAGTGCATCTACCACAGAGCCGAGGCCGTTGAGAAGAAAGGTTCCGACGGCGATGCCGGCTGTGATCCCCGCAGCCGACCGTCCGGAGGGCAACAAGCTCCACAACGCAAGGCTGAGACCACCGAAGAACAGCGAAAGCGCCACCAGTCCAACGTTCGCCCCGACGACGTTGACGAACACGAACTCCATGTCCCAGATGGCACTGCCGATGAGTCCGGTCACCATGAGGACCACCCCGATGCCGGTCGCGAGTACCGCAATCGCAGTGACCTTTCCGAGCAGAACTCTTCGTCTGCGCTGGGGATGTGCCAGCACAATGTCGAGGATGCCTGTGTGTTCCTCTCGGACGATCATTGACGCCACTGCTCCAACAGAGAAGAGGATCATCACGACTGGGCCGATCGACTGATACGCCCTCGTGGAGACAAACCCCGTTGGTGTTGCGATCAACTCGGGGTCTGTGACGCCGAGGAGCGCAAAGAGTTCCTTTGGCATGGCTGTGATCAAGCCTCGGATGGCGTCGGGATCGGAGGCCACCACCGGCCACGCTGCAATGGTGAGGAGGAGGACGGTGCTCAGTCCCAGCGCCCATGCCCAGATCGACCTGCGGCGGTCCCAGACCGACTTCCCGAACACCGATACCAACAACCTGGCGGCCCGGGGTTGGATGGTGGCGGGTGTGCGACCGAATGAGATCCGACGCGGCAGCACGGCTGTCTCGGTGGCGATGTCTCTATGAGCGAACAGGGTGACAGCAGCAACGATGAGCGCTGCGATTCCGACGCCAAGCCACACGAACGATACGGGAAAGGTGCCAAGGAGAGGGAAACCCTCGGCGTACCAGGAGAACGGGCTGACCTCGGAAGGTATGTCGAGCCAGCCGAAGATCCCACTGAACGCACTCGTGAACCAACTGAGAACGGCGACAAGCAGGGTGATTCCGGTCGTCATCGGAACTGATCCCGAGAATGCGCCAATCATCAAGGCGAAGGCGGCGAAGATGAGGCCGAGGCCCGCAAGCCCGAGGTTCGCTGCGATGATCCCCGAGATGCTGAGTTCGAGATCGAAGATGGGGTTCGTGGCCGCCATCACGAAGGCCATCGTCGTTGGGATGACGAGCACCGAGACTGCGACAACCGCTGATTTCTGGAGCAGGACCGATGAGCGCGAAACGGGCATGGACAACAGCATGTCCATCGTTCCTGTCTGTTCCTCGCGAGCGGTTGCCGCCACCGCGGCCGTTGCGCCCAAACCAATGACCATGATCGGACCGATCAGCGTATAGAGCTGGCCTTGCAGGAAGCCGGCACCGGTGAGAAAGGTGGCTGGATCAATACCGAATATGGCCATCACCTCGGGAGGGAAGTCGGCGATGACACTCTGCAGGTCGGACGACGCAACCACCAACGGGTACACCGCCACGACAGCAAGTGTGAGGACCAAGGCACCACCAGCCCAACCAGCGAGTGAGAAACGGCGATCCCAAAGAGTCTTCGAAAAGACGCTACCGATCATGGGTGTTGCCCGAGTAGTAGGAGAGGAATACTTCCTCAAGTTCGCCATCCCGGGTCGAGATCGATTCGACGTTGTACTTGGCAGCGGTCTTGATGACCGCATCGACGGAACCTGCCACGGTGATGACCAATAGGTTTCCGGGTTCCCTGACACCAACCGTGACGACACCGTCGCATGCCTGGAACTCTTCGACGGGAACCGGGGAGGCAAAGCGCAGGGCGACGGTCGCTCTCGCTTTGGCCTTGAATGCTTCAATCGTGTCAACGGCAACAAGTCGACCCTCGCGGACGATCCCCGCACGATCAGCCACCCGGTCAACTTCAGACAGGATGTGTGACGACAGGAACATCGTCCTTCCCGCAGCCTTGGTGTCGGCGACGAGGGCTTGGAACTCCTGTTGCATGAGGGGATCGAGACCTGCGGTCGGCTCATCAAGGATCAGGAGCTCCGGGTCGTGCATGAACGCGTTGACGAGCCCAACCTTCTGTCGATTGCCGGTCGAATAGTCCTTGATCTTTCGGTCCAGATCCAGATCGAACC